>CANQLF010000007.1 GCA_947624635.1 uncultured Bacilli bacterium
TTCTATTTTTTTCTTCCATTTCTAGGTTATTTTATTTTTTAAATTATTAGTGATTTAAAGTATAAAATTAACAATTAAAAATGAATATATACGATGTACAAATAATACAATCAGAGTTATCTAACATAGACTCAAACACAAGAAGGATGCATGTAGATGCATTCTATGTAGTAAATGAATATTTATATGTACATATAGAAATAAATGGTGAATTTCACGATTGGGTTCATTATAGAAATTATTTATTTTTTAGTAATATAGTGTCAGGAATTCCAAGAAAAGGACAAAAATATAAAGATATAGATAAATTTATACATATAGATATAACATGGGGATTACATAGTGAAAAAGAAATAAAAGAAGAAATAGAATTAGAATATGAGATAGTAGAAAAAGATCATAAAGAGTATAAATATTTAAAAGATATAAGATATTTAGAATATAATATGGACAAAGTGATGGAGTCATGGTATAATATTATTAACAACAAAGGAACAAAAGAAGATTTTAAAATAATAAAAAATTATGGACATTTAGTAATGTTAAATGTAGAAAAAGACGAAGTAGAGAAATTTAAAGAGATATATAAAGGAGATGATTTTTTGGTACGTGTAATAGATTTAGCCGATGAAAAAAATAGTCAATATGCATTTTTAAATTACATATCACCAGAAGAAGACTTTAGATTGTGTGTTAATAGTGAAGTTGCTGCTCAGGTTGAAGAAAAAGTTAAAGAAAGAACAAAACAAATTAAAAAACAAGCTAAGGAAGAAGCTAAAGCACAAGCTAAAGAGCAAATCAAAGAGCAAGTCAAAGAACAAGTCAAAGAACATGTCAAAGAACAAGTTAAAAAAATGATTGAAAATCATATAAGTCCAGATATTATTTCTAAGTGTACTAATTTGAGTAAAAAAGAAATATTAAAAATAAAAAATGAATCAAAATAAAAATTGTTAAAATAAAAATTACAGTAACTATTTAAAGCATATTAATAAATTACTGTAATTTTTCTTTATTTTAAATAAGATTTAGTATATAATTATTAGTAGCTGGAGGGGATTATAATGAAACTTAAAAATAGTTTTTTCTATACTCTAAGAGAAGATGTTAAAGATGAAGATAGTATAAGTGGCAATTTACTTGTAAGAAGCGGAATGATTAAAAAAAGTTCTAGTGGTATTTATATGATGATGCCACTTGGCTTTAAAGTACTTAAAAATATTGAAAATATAGTAAGAGATGAAATGAATAAGACAGGCGCAGTTGAACTTATGATGCCATCACTTATTCATGAAGAAGTCTATGAAAGATCAGGTAGAACTAAAGCATTTGGTAGCAGTGTATTTAAACTTAATGATAGATTTAATAAACCATATGTTTTAGGACCCACTCATGAAGAATTATTTGTACTTGCCGCTAAAGAAAAAATAAAATCTTATAAAGATATGCCATTTAACATATATCAAATTCAAAATAAATTTAGAGATGAACCAAGACCTAGATACGGATTAATTAGAGTAAGAGAGTTTACAATGAAAGATGCATATTCATTTGATAGAGATTTAGATGGACTAAATATCTCTTATAAAAAAATGTATGATGCGTATAAGAGTATATTTGATAGATTAGGTATTAATTATAAGATAGTTAAGGCAGATACTGGTGTTATGGGAGGATTACTTTCAGAAGAATTCCAAGCTATAACTGATATTGGTGAAGATAAGCTTATAATTTGTGAAAATTGTGATTATGCATCAAATATAGAAGTTGCAGAATGTGTATGTAACTATGTTAGTGATGAAAAAGAACTAGATAAAGAATTGATAGAAACCCCTAATAAAAAAACTATTGAAGAAGTAGGAGAATTTTTAAATATTTCACCTAAGAAATTATTAAAATCAGTTGTAGTTAAAGCTGATGATGAATTAGTTTTATGTTTAATTAGAGGAGATAGAAGTTTAAATGATATTAAATTATCTAAAATACTTAATTGTACAAATATAGAAATGGCTAGTAGTCAAGAAGTAAATAGTATAAGTAAAGAAGGATTTGTAGGTCCAATAGATATTGGTATAAAAGTAGTTATAGATGAAGAAGCAAGTCACATGAAAAACTTTGTTACAGGAGCAAATAAAGAAAATTATCACTATAAAAATGTTAATTTAAAAGATTTCAAATGCGATATAAAAGCGGATATTAGATTTATAGAAAATGATGATAAATGTCCTAAATGTGGATCCAAGTTAAGAAGTGTTAAGGGTATAGAAATAGGTAATACGTTTAAACTTGGTACTAAATATGCAGAAGCATTATCATTAAACTATTTAGATGAAAATAATAAATTAAATCCTGTATTTATGGGAAGTTATGGCATTGGTATAGGTAGATGTATGGCTTCAATAATAGAACAAAATCATGATGATGCTGGAATGATTTTACCAATGAGTATCGCACCATTTAAAGTATGTATAGTAGTAATTAATGCTAAAGATGATAAACAAATGGGATTTGCTAGTAAATTATATGATGAATTAAATAGTATTGGAATAGATACATTATTAGATGATAGAGATGAAAGACCAGGTATTAAATTTAATGATATGGATTTAATAGGAATACCAATTAGAGTAGTTGCTGGTCGTGGCTTAGATAATAATGTTGTAGAAGTTAAACTAAGAAAAGAATCAGATAAAAAAGAAATAGAAGTTGATAAAATTAAAGATTATATTAAAAATTTGGTTTATAATAATAATTAAAATTTTACCATTTTGTTATTGACTTAAAAGTTTAAATAATATTATAATTAACTAGAGATAAAAACGAAGAAAAGACGAGTATTAATATTTGTATTTATAGAGAGTTAGTGTCTGGTGAAAACTAATAATATAAATATTTTGAAGCTACTTTTCTAGTATAGCTAATCACTATCGGGTAATTCCGTTAAAAAAATCGAGTTAAACTAAGGATGGTACCGTGATAATTCACTCCTTTTAAGGGGTGAATTTTTTTAAAGAAAATGGAGGAATAATAATTTATGGAAGAGATGAAATTAATCGAAAAAGAACCAATTATATTTTTAATATGTGGTAAAGCAAGACATGGTAAAACTACAACAGGTAACTTTATTAGAAAATATGCTAAAGAACAAGGATTAGATGTAGCTAATACTTATATCTCACTATATTTAAAAACTTACGCTGAGCATTTTTTTGGCTGGAGTGGAAAAGATGAAGATAAACCAAGAGAATTATTACAAAAATTAGGTACAGACATCATAAGAAAAAAACTTGGAATGGAATATTTCTTTATTGATAGAACTATAGAAGATATAAATATACTTAAATATTTTTTCCATGTAATAATAATAGATGATATACGTTTTCCTATAGAAATAGAAAAGATAAAAGAAAATTTTGAGAATGTTGTTTCAATAAAAATATTAAGAGAAAATTTTGAAAGTGAATTAAGTAATGAACAAATGCACCATGCAACTGAAACTGCTTTAGATAATTATGATAACTATGATTACATAATTAAAAATAATGGTAATTTAGAAGAACTAGATGAAAAAGTAATAGACATACTTAAGGAGGTAGATATATATGAGTAAAAATTTAAAAGATTTATATTTAGATTTCTTTGAATCTAAAGGACATAAAGTAATTCCTTCAGCATCAGTTATTCCAGAAAATGATCCGACTTGTTTATTTAATACTGCAGGAATGCAACCATTAATACCTTACTTGTTAGGTGAAAAACATCCACTTGGTACTAGACTTACAGATTTACAAAAGTGTTTTAGGTCAACTGACTTAGATGAAATAGGAGATAAAACTCATCATACTTTCTTTGAAATGTTGGGTAATTGGAGCTTAGGTGACTACTTTAAAAAAGATTCGATAGATTATAGTTTTGAATTTTTAACTAAAGTATTAGAAATACCTAAAGAAAAATTAGCAATATCTGTATTTAAAGGAAATGATAAAGTAGATGCAGATAATGAAAGTGCTGAACATTGGATGAGAAACGGTATACCAAAAGAAAGAATAGCATACCTAGGTGAAGAAGATAACTGGTGGGGTGTATCAACTGGAGGACCATGTGGACCAGATACAGAAATATTCTATTTTAGAAGTGATGATGAAGTTCCAAAAGAATTCGATCCAAAAGATGATAGATGGGTAGAAATTTGGAATAATGTATTTATGGAATATAATAAAACAAGTAATGGAAAAATTATTCCATTAGAAAAAAAGAATGTAGATACAGGTATGGGTGTTGAAAGAACAACTTCAATACTTGAAGGTGTAGATGATAATTATAAAACATCTATATGGAAAGATATAATTGAAAAAATAGAAAAATTATCAAATAAGAGTTATGAAAATGAGGAATATGCAAGAAGTATGAGAATTATAGCTGATCATATAAGAGCAATCGTAATGATCACTTCAGATGATGCAAATATAGTACCATCTAATACAGATCAAGGTTATATTTTAAGAAGACTTATTAGAAGAATGATAAGATATGCTAAAAAATTAGATATTGATATTAATAGTGATTTTGATATAGAACTCGCTAAAATGATATTTACAAAATATGAAAAATATTATAGTGAAATCAAAAGAAAAAAAGAAAAAGTAGAAGAAATATTAAAAAAAGAAAAAAATAAATTTGTAAAAACATTAGATAAAGGTATTAAAGAGTTTAATAAAATAGTGGAAATATTAAAAAAACAAGATATAAAAGTTATAGGTGGTAAAACAGTATTTAGATTATATGATACTTATGGTTTTCCTCCTGAAATGACTAAAGAAGAAGCAAGTGAAATTGGCATGGATATAGATATGGAAGGATTTAATAAATTCTTTATAGAACATCAAAATAAATCAAGAGAAGGTAGTAAAGAAAAATTTAAAGGTGGATTAGTTGACCATTCTGAAGTTACTATTAAGTATCACACCGCAACACACCTACTTCATCAAGCATTAAAAGATGTTTTAGGTAATGATGTAAATCAAAAAGGTTCTAACATAAATCATGAAAGATTAAGATTTGATTTTTCATATCCATCAAAACTAACAGATGAACAAAAAAAGAAAGTTGAAGATATAGTAAATCAAAAAATAAGTGAAGCACTCGATGTTACAGTTGAAGAAATGAGTGTAGATGAGGCAAAGGCTAAAGGCGCAATAGGACTGTTTACAAATAAATATGGAAGTGTTGTAAAAGTATATTCAATAGGTGATTACTCTAAAGAAATATGTGGTGGACCACACGTTAAAAATACTAGTGAACTTGGAATATTTAAAATTATAAAAGAAGAAGCAGTATCTTCTGGTGTTAGAAGAATAAAAGCTACATTAAAATAAAAAGGAGGTAATAAAGTGATAGATGAATTAGATAGTGCAATTTTTAATAGTATATTAGAAAGGGATAATCATAAAGTAATAAGAGGAGAAAGTTTAAGTAAATATTTAGAATCATTTAAAAATCAAGATTTAGAAAAACTTTTATTAGTAGGTTTATTAGTTAGTAATATTGCTCCTAATTTAAAAAGTAAAACTAAAAAAGATATTATTAAACAAATAAAGGGTAATTTAAAAGAAATAGTAGAATCTTATATTAAAATATCTGAACCAATATTTTTAAAAGAATTTAAAAAAATTGTATCTAAAGGTGGATATATAAAAAGTTATGTTAGTGATTTTGATATAAATTTTGGGTTTATATTATACGTTAAACAGTTTTCTTTAGCCAAAGTATACTATGATAAAGAAAAACAAACTATTGAGGTATATATTCCAAAGGGATTTGTCGACGTTATAAAAAGTGCTTTAAATAATAAAAAGATTAAGGATTATAATAAAGATTATAATAATATAATTAGTCATGTTGATGCAGTAACAGATACTTATGGAGTTATTACTTTAGATAAACTACATGACATTATAAATGAACAAATAAAAGAAGTGGATCGTGATACTTTAACTGAAATGCTATTAAATTCTAATGTGACTGATAAGCCATTTTCTTATGAACAATATGAAAATACAGATTTAATTTATAGTTTAAGTTTTGATAATGTTAAAGATGCATATGAGTTTTATAAAAAAACTAGTGGAGAATATTTTGATTTTAGAAAATATGAATTTGAAGAAATAAATAGTGGTAAATATTTGGATCATCTTAAGTCATATAAAGAATTTGTAGATTATTTAATAGATAATTACTATGATTTTGAAGATGAAATGGAAGATATTAAATTATTGATTGTTAAAGACTTTTTGTATTTTGCTCAAATGGATTTGAATAATGGAATAAAAATCTTTATAGATAAAATGGATAGAACATTTGAGATAATAGGTAGTGACAAAAAGAAATTAAAATTACTAGCTAAAAATATATTCAATGAATACCCAAAATGGATTAAGCATGGAAATATTTAGGACTACTTTAGTCCTTTTTATAATAATTTTATATACATAATATAAAGAAATATGCATATACTATAATGTATTATGTTGACAAATACTAATAATTATGTTAGTATTTATATAGAGATGGAGATGGTAAAATGTCTAATATGAGTGCGATTAATGTAAATGTTCCTACTAATATAAAAGAAGAAGCTACAAACTTATTCAATAGTTTAGGATTAAATATGAGTACTGCTATTAATATTTTTTTAAAAAAAGCTATATTTGAAAGAGGAATACCATTTGAAGTTAAGCAACAACCAACTAAGGAATTTGCTGAAGCTTTAAAAGAATTAGATTATATAGAATCACATCCAGATGAATATAAAGTTTATCATGATGTAGATAAAATGTTTGACGATATATTAAATGAAGACTAATATTAAAGAAACAAAATATGGTATTGTTACATCAAATAAATTCAATAAGCAACTTAAAAAAATTATTAAGCAAGGAAAAGATTTAAATAAATTAATTGTTGTAGTAAAAATGCTAGCTAATGGTGAGAAGTTAGATTTAAAATATAAAGATCATCTATTAAATGATACTAAATACTATAAAAATTGTCATGAATGTCATATTGAACCGGATTGGTTATTAGTGTACAAATACAATAATGATAAGATTATTTTATATTTAGTAGAAACAGGTTCACATTCAGATTTATTTAATATGTGATATAAATTCAATTATTAATATTTAGGACTACTTTAGTCCTTTTTTTCATACAATTTTTATAGGTGGTTACATGAAAAAGTTTGCAGTAGTAATATCTTTAATTTTACTTTTAATACCGTGCAAAGTTTTTGCAATAGGAGAAAGTTCTACATCCATTACAGTTATGGATATGGATTCAAATAGAGTTATATATAGTAAAAATCAAAATAGTAAAAGCTTAATTGCATCTATTACTAAAATAATGACTGCAATAATAGCAATTGAAAGTGGAAAAATAGATGATGTAGTAACAGTTGATGATACTATTCTTAAAGCATATGGATCAGGAGTTTATATAGAAATAGGTGAAAAAATAAAATTAAAAGATTTAGTTTACGGGCTTATGCTTAGAAGTGGTAATGATGCAGCTTTAATGATAGCTAAATATGTAGGTGGAAGTGTAGAAGAATTTGCTAAACTCATGAATATAAAAGCAGAAAAAATAGGAATGAAAAACACTAAATTTTTAAATCCACATGGCTTAGATGAAGAAACAGAAAATATTTCCACTAGTTATGATATGGCACTACTTACTAGTTACGCAATGAAAAATGAAACATATAAAAAAATAGTAGGTACTAAAAATTATAAAGTTACAACTGATAAAAAAACTTATGTGTGGAAAAATAAAAATAGATTATTACATGAATATAAATATACGACAGGTGGTAAAACAGGATTTACTAAAAAAGCTAGAAGAACACTAGTTACTACTGCAAGCAAAAATAATATGAATCTAGTTGTAGTTACTTTAAATGATCCTAATGATTTTTTAGAACATAAAGAATCTTTTGAATATGTTTTTAAAAATTTTACAAAATATAGAATTTTAAATAAAAAAACTTTTAAGGTTAGTGATAATAGATTTGATGGTAAATTATATATTAAAAATGATTATTATTATCTATTAAAAGAAAGTGAAAAAGATAAGATGTCATTAAAAGTTAAGTTAGAAGAAGATACTAAAAATATTAAAAATAATGTAGCTGGTGTAGTAGAAGTAATGTTTGATAATAAAAAGATTCATGAAGAGACTATTTATTTGGAAAGAAAAGAAAGTAAAGAAAAAAAGAAAGGATTTTTCTCTAGATTATTTAGTTAATTATGATTAATTATATTTGGGGATTTTTTATAATTGGTGGAATAATATATTCTATAATCACTAATAATTTTTCTAGTATTAATAGCGAAATATTGGAAAGTTCTAAAACAACACTAAATCTTATTTTAGAACTTATCCCAATGGTTGCTTTATGGACTGGTATTATGAATATAGCTAAAGTTAGTGGATTATTACAAAAACTTTCTAAAAAAATAACGCCATTACTTAAAAAATTATTTCCTGAAATACCTGATAATCATGAATCTTTAGGTTATATTGCATCTAATGTAGTTATAAATATGTTTGGACTAGGGAATGCCGCAACTCCTTTTGGACTTAAGGCTATGAAATCTCTTCAAGAATTAAATAAAGATAAAGATACTGCATCTAGAAGTATGATTACTTTTTTAGTATTAAATACAAGTGGACTTACAATTGTACCAACTACTGTTATTGCGCTTAGAATGACTTATGGAAGTGTTAATCCTACAGAAATTGTAATTACTGCACTAATTGCAACAGTATGTTCAACAATTGCGGGGCTTATTATGGACAAGATACTTGCAAGGAAAAATAGGTGATAATGATGAGTATTATTTCTAGTTTAATAATTCCTATTATGATTTTAATTGTTTTAATTTATGGAATAGCAAAAAAAGTAGATATCTATGATGTATTTGTAAGTGGAGCAAAAGAAGGATTAGAAATTGGATTATCATTATTTCCTTGCTTACTTGGGATGATTTTAGGAGTTAATATTCTTGTTAAAAGTGATTTGCTGAATTTAATTTTAAAAGTTTTTGCTCCTCTTTTTTCTTTTTTAAAACTTCCTATGGAAATACTTCCGCTAGCTATTCTAAGACCGATATCTGGTTCAGCATCATTATCTATTTTAACTAATTTATTTGAAACATTTGGCCCTGATTCATTTATTGGTAGAATTGCTTCAACTATGCAAGGTAGTACTGATACTACTATTTATGTTTTAACTTTATATTTTGGTTCAATAGGCATTAAAAAAATAAGATATGCCTTAAAAGCAGGTTTGTTTGCAGATTTAATAGGAATAATTGTAAGTATTATTGTAGTTTCTTTAATGTTTAACTAACTTATGTTCTAAAAAGGTGTGAAAATTTACAAAAAGAGGTTACAAAAAGGTGCAAATTTATAAAAAAAGTCGTTCCAAAAAGGTGAAAATGTGTTGATTTTTAATAAAAAAAAGAGTAATATTTAATTGGTGATAAATATGAAAAGAAAAATATATCAAAGATTATTAGAATGGAAAAATGAAAAAAATACAAAACCACTCATGATATTAGGAGCAAGACAAGTTGGAAAAACTTATATAATAGATAAATTTTGTAAAGAAAACTTTAAAAATTATATATCAGTAAATTTATTTGAAAATACAGAAATAGTTAATTTATATAATTCTGATATAAATTCAGATGAAAAATTTGTAAAGCTAAAATTATTATTAGGTTTTGATATAGAAAAAGAAGATACTGTTTTATTTATAGATGAAATACAAGAATCTGAAAAATTAATATCAGAATTAAAGTATTTTTGTGAGAAGCATAATAATATTAAAATAATATGTGCAGGTTCATTACTTGGAGTGAAACTAAAAAGAAGTAAATTTTCTTTTCCAGTTGGTAAAGTTACAATGATTGATATGTATCCTATGGATTTTGAAGAATTTTTAATTGCTTTAAATGAAGAATTATTAATAGATGAAATTAAAAAATGTTATGAAAATAATACTCAAATGCTAGATGTAATTCACCATAAGGCATTAGAACTTTATAAATTATATTTAATAACTGGTGGAATGCCTGAATCAGTAAAAAATATGAAAGATGTTAATAAAGATGTTATAAATTATAATAAAGATATATTAAAAAATATAATTGATTCATATTTTAAAGATATGGATAAATATGTATTAAATAATTCAGAATCTTTAAAAATAGAAAAAGTTTATAATTCGATACCTTCACAATTAACAAATGAAGTAAATAAATTTCAATTCTCTAAAATAGTGACTGGTGCAAAATCTAGAGATTATAATTCTTCTTTAGGTTGGCTTGAAGCTAGTAATATAATAATTAGATCTAATTTAGTTAGTTTACCAGAAATTCCTTTAAAAGGATTTGTAAAAAATGATACTTTTAAAATATTTTTAAATGATGTTGGTATTTTAACTAGTTTATTAGAAATTAAATATTCTGACATATTAACAGATAATTTGTCTTTATATAAAGGAGCAATTACTGAAAACTTTGTTGCTAATCAGCTATTATATAATGGTTATTCATTATATTACTGGCAAAGTAGTGGTAAAGCAGAAATAGATTTTCTATTATATACAAATGATGGTATCATACCAGTTGAAGTTAAAGCAGGAGATACTGTTCAATCAAAAAGTTTAAATGTATATATGGAAAAATTTAATCCTAAATACGCTATTAGAATCTCTACTAGAAACTTCGGTTTTGATAAGAAAAAAAAGATTAAATCAATTCCTTTATATGCAGTATTTTGTATTAAAGATTAGGTGATAATTTATGGAAAGATTACAAAAGGTTATTGCAAATAGTGGTTATTGTTCTAGAAGATGCGCAGAACAGTTAATTAGTGATGGTAAAGTTATAGTTAATGGTGAAGTAGTTAGTGAATTAGGTTTTAAAGTAAAAGATAAAGATGAAATATTAATAGATGGTGTTAATTTAAAAAAAGAAGATAAAGAATATTATTTACTATATAAACCAAGAGGAGTAGTATCAACTGCTAAAGATGAAAAAAATAGAAAAACAGTAGTAGATATTATTAAAACAAATAAAAGAATTTATCCTGTAGGTAGACTTGATTATGATACTACTGGAATAATTCTGATTACAAATGATGGTGAACTTACTAATTTACTTACTCATCCTAAAAATAAAATAGATAAAACTTATATAGCAAAATTAAAAGGAATTATTGATGTTAAATCTATAAAAGAATTATCAAATGGAGTAGTAATTGATGGTTATAAAACAGCTAAGTCAAGAGTAAAATTAAGAAAAGTAGATAAAAAAAATAATACTTCAATAGTAGAAATTACTATTCATGAAGGTAAAAATCATCAAGTGAAAAAAATGTTTGAAGCTGTTGGCCATGAAGTTTTAAAATTAAAAAGAGAGTCTTTTGCATTTTTATATTTAGGTGATTTAAAACCTGGAGAATATAGAAAATTAAAAATAAAAGAAGTTAAACAATTATATGGATTATTCAAATAATTGTTTACATTTTTTATATAATTACGTTTAGAACTTTAAAAAATTGATAAATCATTTAAATTAATATTAAAAAAAATCCACATATGTTATAATATAAATGGCATTAAAAATATTGCAATTATTAAAAAAATATAAGTAGGGAGAGAAAAAATATGAATATAGCAGTAATATTCGCAGGAGGAATCGGTTCAAGAATGAGAACACAAGGTACACCAAAACAATTTTTAGAGGTAGATGGAAAACCTATCATAATCCATACGTTAGAAAAATTTGAAAAAAACGATAATATAGATGCAATTGTAATTTCTTGCATTAAAGACTGGATTGACTACTGTAATAAAATTATAGACAAATATAAAATTACAAAAGTTAAAAAAATTGTTCCTGGAGGAAGTACAGGTCAAGAATCCATCTATAATGGACTTAATGCAGCAAAAGAAATATCTTCAGGAGAAAACGATATTGTATTAATCCATGATGGGGTAAGGCCTATAATTAACAATCAATTAATAAATGATAATATTAATAGTGTAAAGGAGTTTGGATCTGCAATTACTTGTGCAGAATGTAAAGAAACGGTTGTTATTGTAGATGAAAATAACTATATCGATAATGCAACTGCTAGAAGTAAATCAAGGCTAGCAAAAGCTCCTCAAAGCTTTTATTTAAATGATATATTAGAAGTACATAATAGGGCGATAAAAGATGGCAATACAAATGTAATTGATTCATGTACACTTATGAAAATGTATAATAAAAAATTGCATATTGTATATTGTGGAAGTGAAAATATAAAAATAACGACTCCTGATGATTATTATGCTTTTAAAGCAATTATTCAAGCAGAAGAAAGCTCTAAAATATTTGGTATTAGTTAAGGTGATGATTATGAATTATAATAGTAAAATTATACAAGAAGATTTAGAAAAAGTAAAAAATGAAAAAATAAATTTTGATTATTTTGAAAATAAAAAAGTTCTAATAACAGGTGCTAATGGAATGTTAGCACGATATTTGATTTATTATTTAATGTATTTAAATGATACTAATGACACAAAAATTAAAATATATGCTTTAGCTAGAAATAAAGATAGTTTGGATAAAAATTTTATGATTGAAAAAAGAAATGATGTAATTCCTATTATTAAAGATATCTGTGATGAAGTGAATATAGATGATAATATTGATTTAATTTTTCATTTTGCAAGTTCTGCAAATCCAAAGACGATTTTATCAAATCCTATTGAAATTATTGAAGCAAATGTTATTGGAACATTAAATGTTTTGAAATTTGCAAAGAAAAATAATTCAGAAGTTATTTTCTCTTCAACAAGAGAAATATACGGAAAAATGCCTGATGGTGTAGAGTCTATTAGTGAACAAGATATGGGAATTTTGGAATGCTTTGATACTAGAGCTTGTTACCCAGAAAGTAAAAGAATGGCTGAAACAATATTAGTTAATTATAATGCAATATATAATATACCTTTTTTAAACCTTAGAATTGCCCATGTATATGGTCCTGGAATGAACATTAACAACGATGGAAGAATAATGTCTGATTTAATAGAAAATGCTGTAAAAAAAGAAGATATCATTTTAAAAAGTACTGGAGAAGCAAAACGCGCATTTTGTTATATAACTGATGCAATATCAGCAATAATGTATATTATAGTAAATGGTAATAGAAATGAAACATATAATATTTCAAATGAAACAGAAGAAGTTAAAATAAACGATTTAGCTAATTTAATTGCTGATATGTATAAAGAAGACAACATTAAAGTAAAATATGAAATTAATACGAATACAAAAGCATATACTAATTTTAAAAGAGTAGGTTTAAATACTAGTAAATTAGAAAGTTTAGGATGGAAGCCTAAAGTATACCTTAAAGATGGAATAAAAAGAACAGTAGACAGTTTTTTAAAATAATAATAGTTGAAAAATAGAAAGATGGTTTGTATGAAAAATGTAATTAATTTTTTGGCTAACTTATTACCAATAAATAAGAAAAAAATATTATTTCAATCCGGAAGAAATAAAGTAGATTGTAATCCCTATGCGATATATAAGTATATTAAGAAAAATTGTCCAAATGACTATAAATGTATATGGGTTGTAGAAAAAAACACAGATGTTTCAATGCTATGTAAAGGGGATTATGCTTTTTCAAGAACAATAAAAGGATTATTTCATATTGCAACTTCAAAATATTTAATTAGGAGTCAAAGTATTGGGGGAATACTAAAAAAAAGAAGCCAACAAATATATATCCAAGCATGGCATGGAGCAGGTAATTTTAAAAAATGTGCATATGACTGTTTACCTAAAAATCAAAGACCAAAAGAAACAATTGAATATGCAAGAGAATGGGATTTTTTACTATCAACTGATAAATATAATGATGTAGTTATGAGAAGTGCAACTAATTTTAATAAAAAATCATTAATAATTGGTAATGCTGATTCTGATACTTTAGTAAATGCATCAAATGAATATAAAAATGATATATTAAAAAAATTGGATTTAGAGCATAACAACAAAAAAATAATCATGTATGCACCAACATTTAGAGATGATGATTTGGAAAAAAGTGAAATTAATATACCTATTATGAAATTACAAAAATTAGATAACTATTTGATACTTCTACGTGTTCATCCATTGGTAAATGAAAAAATTAAAAATAAAAAATTACCTAAAAATTTTAAAAATGTTGGTGATTATCCAAATATTCAAGATTTGTTTTTGATTACAGATATATTAATTACTGATTATTCATCAATAATTTTCCCATATATGATTTTAAATAGGAAATTGATTTTATATCCATATGATATGGATAAATATATAAAACTTCGTGGTGGATTTTATTTAGATTATAAAACTTTACCAGGACCTATATGTAAAAATGAAGACGAATTACTTAATACAATTAATAATATAGATGATATTTCAATAAAATATAAAGATAAGATTAAAAAGTTCAATGAAAAATATAATAGTTTAAATGATGGAAAAGTATCTAAACGTATTGTTGATGAATTGAAAAAAGGAACTTTTGATAATAAATAAAATGTAAAATTTAAATATATGTTTACATTTTTTTACTTTTTTTTATTTTAAAATATATTATAATTCGACATATTTTTTATAAAGTGATATAATTATAGAAGAGTCAATGAAGGAGGTATGATGTATGGTAAATATTAACAATAAACAAAAAAGTTTAATGTTATTTTTAGTTATGTTCATAACTCTTTTTATAAATGTTATCTTTGTTAAAGCGGCAACAACAGGTACTGTTAGAACCAATGATGGCTATGGAATAATATTAAGACAAAGTGCAAGTAGTAGTTCAAGTAAGGTAGCAGATGTACCAGAAAGAGCTACTGTAACAATATTAAATACTAATGCTGGTAGTGGAAATGGTTGTAGTAATAATTGGTATCAAATAACATATGCAGGAAAAACTGGTTATGCTTGTAGTACTTATATAGTAGCAGATTCATCTACACCTCCAACTGTGACAGATACTAATTATGCAAACACGTTAAAAAGTAAAGGATTTCCTGATAGTTATATTCCTTATTTAACCGAAATACATAAAAAATACCCAAATTGGCAATTTGAAGCATTAAATGTATCAACCACATTTGATAAAATGGTTAATGAACAATATACTTTAGGAAAAAACTTAATAAACAATCCAGCTGATGGATGGAAAAGAGTAGATACATATTTATACGATCAAAATAGATTTAGAACAGACTTTAGTGGTGGTGGAGCTGGTTGGTATGCACCAAGCATGGAAGTAATAAAATATTATCTAGACCCTAGAAACTTTTTAAATGAATATGATATCTTTACATATGAAAGATTATCGTTTAATTCAACATATCATACAAGAAATGGAGTTGTATCGCTATTATCTGGTACATTCATGAAAGGTAATACTATTGATGGTCAAAATAAAAATTATGCAGATATATTTATGAGTGCAGCAAGTGAATCACAAGCTAGTCCATACTTTTTATCAGCACGTGTAATTCAAGAAGTAAGTGCAAGTAGAACAGCTGCAGTATCAGGAAAAGAACCTGGATATGTTGGATATTACAATTTCTATAATATAAATGCAACTGGTTCTTCTAGTAGTTATCAAAATGTATTAAATGGTCTAGCAAAAGCTAAGAGTGAGGGATGGAATACAGAAGAAAAGGCTATTAAAGGTGGAGCAAAAATAATTGCTACTAATTATATAAATGTTGGTCAAGATACATTATATAGTCAAAAGTTTGATATGACTAATTTCTGGCACCAATATCAACAAAATATAGAAGCACCTTATACTGAAGGGTCTAAAATGAGAAAAATATATGTAAATAATAATTTCTTATCACAAAGTTTTGTATTCAAAATTCCTGTTTATTCTGGTAATATGGGAACTAATCCTAAACCTAATACTGGTAATCCGATAAATGCTTTAAAAAGCTTACAAGTTAATGGTAATAGTGTAACAGGATTTAATAGAGATACAAAAAATTATACAGTTTATGTATCAGGTGCATCTACAACAGCTAGTATATCCGCAACTCCATATGTTAGTAGTGCGAAAGTAAGTGGTACAGGTAATGTTAGTTTAACTGGTACAACAACAACTAAAAATGTAGTAGTAACTGCTGGAAATGGTACAACTAATACATATACAGTTAATATAGTAAAAAGTGCATCAATAAAAGATTTAACAGTAGATGAAATAATGCCAAAAATAGGTGTTAAATATAATAATAGTTATATAAGTGGAATTAATCCAGGAACATCTGTTACATCACTAATAAATAATGTTAAAAAACAAAGTGCAGGTGCAAATGTAACTATAAAAAATACAAATGGTAGTGTTGTAACAAGTGATACATTTGGAACAGGATATACTGTAAATATATCAAGTGCGGGTACATCTAAAACATATACAATTGTTATTTATGGAGATATAAATGGTGATGGTAATATTACTATACTTGATTTATTGAAAGTACAAAAATTAATCTTAGGTTCTACAAACCTTTCAGGTGCATATAAAACTGCAACTGACGTAAATAAAGATGGAAAAACTACAATACTAGATTTACTTAAAGTCCAAAAACATATTTTGGGTAGTAGTAAGATAGCTCAATAGGAGGATTATATATGTTTAAAAAAAGTATAAAATTAATGGGGTTAATTTTGGTATTTAGCTTAGTTAGTTTACTTGGAATAACTAGAGCATCTGCAGCTAGTGCATCAATATCAGTAAGACTTAATAGAAGTTCCGTTGTTGTAGGTAATACTGTTACTGCAACAGTTACAATTTCATCTGGAGTTGCGCTAGGTTCATGGCAATTTGATATTGGTTATGATACATCAAGACTTCAACTAACAAGTAGTAGTTTTGGTGGAGCTCATGTTGCAGATGTTGTACAAAACACTAATACTAAATCTAGATCATATACGTTTACTTTTAAAGCATTAAAAAGCGGAAGTACAACAATTTCTGTAAAAAATTCTGGTGGTTATTCATATGGTAATGGATCTGACGAACCTCCATTTAGTAGTATTAGTAATGGTAGTGCATCAGTTAAAATAATGACTCAAGCAGAACTTGAAGCAAGTTACAGTAAAAATAATTACTTATCAAGTTTAAGTGTAGAAGGAGCTACATTATCTCCTGCATTTAATAAAGAAACTCTAGAATATACTGTTGAACTTGAACCAGAAACTACAAGTATTAAAGTTAATGCAACTAAAGAAGATAGTAAAGCAAGTGTAAGAGGTACAGGTGATATTGCAGTTACTGAAGGTGATAATAATATAAAAATAGTTGTTACTGCAGAAAATGGTAATGAAAGAACTTATACAATAAATGCTAAAGTTAAAGAACTATCACCAGTAAA
>CANQLF010000008.1 GCA_947624635.1 uncultured Bacilli bacterium
AAATGGTAAAAATGAATCTAATAAATTATAAAATATATTATAACCTAAGACACCAATAATTAAGAACATTATGATCAAAACTGTTATAATTACTATTTGTTCAAGTATACATTTAATTTTATTTTTAATTTTCATACTACTAAATAAAGTAATTGTATCTGTAATAAAATTTAAAAAACTATCTATATATTTATTCAAATTATTTTTAGAAGGTTTTTCATCTTTTACATCTTTAATATTTCTATGTAGTAAATCATCTATATTTAAATCAAATTTATCACATAATTGTATTATTTTATCCATTTCAGGATAAGCAGCACCTGATTCCCATTTTGAAATAGCTTGTCTTGATACTCCTAATTCTTCTGCAAGTTGCTCTTGTGACAGATTATTATCCTTTCTTATTTTTTTCAAATTTTCTGATAATTTATTACTCATAAATTTTCCTCCTTTTCACAATCATTTTATCTTTTTTATGAGGTAGCATTCTATCACTTTTTAGTTGTTTTTTGTAAAATATTGGTTGCATTTAATAATATTAGTACTTAATTTACTATTTATTATACAATTTTTATGTATAATAAAACAATATATTGATTATTTGTTTAATAACATGTTATATTTTATGCTAAAAAATAAGACAGTATATTACCATCTTATTTTCTATATTTTTTTATTTCTAAGTTAATTTTTTTGAAAGAACTTTAACATCTTTTATTAAATCATTTTTAGTTTTATCGTTATTTATTAAATGATCATAATTATAAATTTTATCAAATGATGTATATTGTATTCTGTTTATTAATGATTCATCATTAAATAATTGTAATCTTCCATTTTCTTTTAATTTTTCCTTTAATCTACTTAATTTAATTTTAATATCACAATTAACAGCTATAAGGTGATTACAATATTCAAATATATCAAGTAATGGCAACATAAAAGAATCTATAATTATTATTTTATTATTAATTTGTTTTAATTCGTTGTTAATACTTATTTGAATTTCATCTTTTAATATTTTAATCCAGCTTTCAACATCTTCAAAATTGTTATAAATATGATTACACCAATGTTTCCCATCATTTGGAATATTAAGTTTTTCAATAATTTCTGATTTAAAAACATCTAGATATTTTATCATATATTTATCAACATCTATTATTGTAGAATCTTTTAACTCAGAATTTAATATTTTACAAACTTCACTTTTACCACTACCAGATCCACCAAAAATTCCAATAGTCAGTCTATTATTTTTAGAAATATTGTAATCAGATACTCTATAGCATCTTTTACAAATATAATTATTTTCCTCTTTTTGTTTTATTTGTTTAAATATCTTATTATTATATTTTCTATTTAGACTATCGATGTAATCGTATACAAATAAATCGCCATTTTCATACATTTTTGCTACTTCTGATAAATAAAAGTCTATATTTTCATAATAATATTTTGTATCGAAAGATTCACTAAATTCATCTAATTTTCTTATCGAATCAAGAGCGGTTATAGTTCTTATACATTTACTGCATTTGCCACAATTATAAGATTCATTTGTACAAACGTGAAGATTCTTTTTAGCAATATCGTATTGCGATATAAAATTTAATTTTTCTAATCTATCCTTTTGAGAACCGTCAGAATAAATAAACAAATTTTTTGTAGTAAGTTCTTTGCATAATAATAAATCATATCGTGCAGAGTCAATTAAAGAGCAATCTTCTAGGTTAAACGTCCAAATAGGATATCCTGATGAAAAATAGTATGTTCCAAAAAGTTTTTGTAAAGAGTATACTCCAAACATTCTTATTAGTGTGTGCATAGGTGGAATAGGAAATAATTCGCGCATATTAGAATTTATTTTAATAATTGGCAACTTTAAAAGATTTGAAACTTTATGTACCCTATCGTATATTTCTTTAGTGATTTTTTCATATTCACCATTTTTTTTGTAACTATCTGCAAGGCTCATAATTGTCAAATGAGTTAATTTTTTTGATTTAATTTCATTTTCTATATTATTAAAGATAGTATAAAATGAATCAACACCACATGTAATTCCTGTTCCTACCGCACCTATATTATTGATATTTTTACCAGTTTCACATTTTATATTAATCTCATTTAGTTTGCCATGACTTTTCTTACTAAATACTGGAATTAAAAACTCATTTATTTGATAGTATAAATCTTCCGAAACTAAAGATTTACATACAATATTTTTATTTTCTCTCATTGCATAAAAGAATAAAACTATTAAAAAAGCATCACATCTTTCGTAACAAAGATATCTACCATATTCTTTGTCAACTTCTAAGAATACTTCTTTATTTATACCATCATCTATAATGTTACAAATAAGTCTCGTTTTATTTTTTAATTCTTTAATATATGGTTTTTCTATTATTATCATTTTCTTACTCCTAACAATTTTAAAATTTATTTAACCAACCACTCTTTTTCAACTTTATATTCACCTAAATGAAGCCTATTACATATTTCTTCATACTCTTTTTTATATTTTTGTTTTTTTCTATAATCTAATTTATTATAAAAATCATAAAATGGATACACTTTTAAGTATGAATCATCATCTTTAACACATATAAGAAGTGTAAGTGTAATTTTTATTAAATTATTTTTTTCAAAATAATAATTTATTGCCAGAGAATACTCTGGAAGCGTTTCCCATAATACGTACTTAGATTTTGGAGATATAATTAAATCTCCTATACTATTAAAACAATTATTATTTATTTTCATATTTTGAATTATGTGTGGATGCGTTACTACTACACTATCGCATCCTATATCATGAAGTTTTTTAACTACATCATTTGTATAATTTCCTACGTCTATATTATATTGTCCACCAATATGTGGATACATTAATATAAATCTATTTTGTTTTTTAAGATTATTAACAATTTTTTTAATTGGAATTATACATTTATCATCCAATATATAATCATCTAAAACTGGATTTATTTTTTTTCTACATATATTTTTAATTTTTATCCTAATTTCAGGATTAAGTTTATGATACAATTTTGAAAGAAATGTTCTTTTATATATCATATTATTCTTTTTTTTAATTAAATTGATTTTATATTTAGTAGATGTATCTAATTTGCATTTGTTAATATGATAATTTGTACTATCTGTATAGCCGAGTAATGATAGTTTTACGTCACTTAAATTGATGTTTAAAACACCTTCTTTGTTATCTAGGGAGCTTATTCCAAAAAAATCGATATCATATTTTTTTAAAAAGGAAATTGTTTGTTCTAAACCTTCGTATCCGCTATCTAGTATATGATTATTCGCTAATGATACTGCATTTATTCCGACTTTTTTAAGTGCGATTAAAAGCTCTTTAGGATTACTGAATGAAAATACTCCTTTTGTATAGTTATTATCAGATATAATGCTTTCTAAATTCGCTATTACATAATCAGAATCCTTAAAAATTTTTTTTAAAGGAGAAAACATACTATTAAAATCATAACTTTTATCTTTTGATCTTCCTGCTTTTAACATTTCTTTGTCACAAATTATATCTCCTATTACTGTAACCTTATTCATTTTTTTGTTCTCTCATTCCAAGAATAATAATTATTATTTCTTTTTCTTTTTTTCTTTATAATTCTAGGATGTTGCAAAACTATAGTTGAATTATCTTCGACATCTTCTACTACTACACAATTTGCTCCTATTCGCACATTATTTCCTATTTTAACATTTCCAATTATCTTTGCACCAACACCTATATATACATTATCGCCAATTGTAGGAGCTCCATAACCTTTACTATCATCCAAAGTATTTGATCCTATAGTTACATTGTTAAAAATAACACAGTCTTTTCCTACTTTTGCCCCAAAGCTAATATATATTCCGAACAAGCCATGAGGTGTTATAAATTTATTAACCTGATTATTAATAGGTATTAAACAGTGACTTACTTTCATTATTCTAAATGCTTTAATATAGCGGATTTTATTTATTAAACTTTTTTTATTCTTTAATATTTTTTCTCTATATTCCCATATTTTTTTACTTTCATATAAATATTCAGGTGTAAAATATTTTCTATTTCTATTCATTATATCACCACTTATCAAATTCTATTACTTTTTGTGATATTTTAGATTTTAATAATCTATTTAATTTAAAATTTTTCTTTAATAGTTTTTTATTTGAATTATATCTTTTTATAAATTCTTTAACTACTATTTTATCTTTAATTATCATTTCTAATAATATTAGCAGTTTTTTACTTTTTGATATATTTGTAGATTTTATCATATTAAAATTATTTAATATTTTGGTTTCTTCATATGTTCTTTCATATATATTTTTATTTTGGATATCAGATATTTTTTGAGATATTTGTACTAATCCTCCAAATAGTTCTATATTTTGTATCCAAATATTTGAATTTAATGTTCCATTTGGACATCTGAATTCTATAGTGTTTATTTTACCTGGACGTAAATTCAGAAAATTTATAGATTTACCTCTTGTCCCTTGAAATTTTATTATTTGTATTTTTAAATTTTCTAAAGACATTTTCCTGTTTAATGTTAGTGTTTTTCTTTTTAAAGAGGTCTCAATTAATCTTGATACAGGATTAGCATATTCTATTCCTCTTGGTAATGTATTTGCTTCATTTCCAATAATATATAACTCATATTCCATATTGCACCATAATTCTAATAAGTTTATAAAAGCATCACTGTCTTTTATGTAGTTAAATCCAATATGTATATGTCCTCCACAACTATCATTTACATGTTGATTAAATCTATTTAACAAATTTGTAACAGATTTTATTTCTTTAATTGTAATTTTATTTAATCCTTGTAATATTGGAGATACTATCTCAACTTCTTTTTCACCAATTATGTTTCCAACAACAGTTTCATCAGGTTTGGACTTCCAAATTCCTGACTCTGTAGAAAACCCATTTATCTTTTCAGAAAAATTACCAACTGATTCTATTTCTATACCTATTGTTATTTCATTGGGTAATATTACTTTACTTTTATTATTAATAAAATTTTTTTTACCATTTAACATATGTTTGTCTACTAATGAAAGTATTATGTCATTTTTGTCAGAGTTATTAAGACAAAGACTTTGAGTATTATTAAGACATTCATTTATAAAATTATAGTCATTAGTTGATAAAATAAGTTTTATTAAATCTATTTTTTTCAAGTTTAATTTATTTTTATTAACAATTTTTTTAATATACTCTATATTATTCATATGTATTATTATATCTACTATATCAGATTTATCTAAACTTATTTTTTTTCTATCTTTTATACACTTTTCTACATATTTTATATCATTTAAAGATTTTATTAAATATGAAATATCAGATGAATAAATTTTTATATTTGTCTTACCTTCTATGCAATTTTTAATATAATCAACATTTTTTATTTCTGATATCAATTTAGTTATAACAAATGAATCTAACTTTTTATTTTCAATGCATTTATTTATATATTTTTCATCCTTAGTAGAAAGGATTAATTCTGATAGATATAGTGAACATAAATTAATTTTTTTATATTTTCTTATATATTTTTTAATAAATTTTACATTGTTGGTAGCAATTATTAACTTTTTTATATGATATGGTGCTAATCTTAAATTGTTTTTATTTTTAATACAATTTTTAATATATCTTAAATCGTTAGTAGCTATTATTAATTCTGTTATACAGGATGAACCAAGACCTAATTTTTCCCTATCTACAATGCAACTTTTAATATATTTTATATTGTTAGTCGCAATAATTTTTTTAACAGTATCAGAAGGATCTATAAACTTTTCTTTAGAAACATTCATATAAACATAACCTAATATATTTAAATTTTTTCCATATCAAAATGAAATTTTTTAGATAGTTCGTGTGTTAATTTAATTGCTTCTTCACGAGTATTACCAGTTACACTCATGTGTGAATGTGACATTGTTTGATGACTTTTTTGAATTATGTCTCCTTTTTTTCTATATAAATAAAGTTTTATTAAATTTGGATGATTTATAACATCTTGTAAATCTTCATAGTGCATATCTAATATTTTGCTATCATGTTCTATTAGAGTATAATATAGATATGATGCGATAGGTTTTTGAGTTTTATTCTTTTTATATTCTGGTTTCTTACCTAGAGAAATATCTAATAAGGCATGCATCATATTAACACCTGTAGAATTTAGAGCTGATTCGAAAATTGGACCGCCACCCATTCTAGCCCCAGTTTCAATTATATATAATTCATTATTTTTTGTTAATCTATATTCTGTATGAGTTAATCCATAATTAATACCTAATGCCTTATTTGTTTTTTTAGTCATATCGATAATTTCTTGTTGTATATTTTGTGGAAAACTAGCAGGTGTACAAAAATATGCTTCTGGAAATACATTTATTTCACTGAACATTTCTTTTTCATGTATCGCTATTACATCTGTTTCTCCATTATAATTTATTGATTCTACGCTCATCTCTGTTCCATCTATATATTCTTCTATTAATACAACTTTATCTTCGTATTTTTTTATTGTTTGATCATATATACTATCGACACTATATATATCAATAATTTCTTTTTTAACTTTATCAAAGTTATTTTTTAATTCCTCTTCATCATTTATTTTTAATACGCAAATACTTCCCCCACCAATAATAGGTTTAATTATAACTGGATATCCTTGTTTTTTGGCAAAGGATAATGCTTCATCAAGACTTGAAATAAGTTCGTAATTTGCTACTTTAACATCAGTTTTACTATAGGCTTTTTTCATTTCATATTTGTTTCTTGCTCTAAAAGCTGTTTCAGTTGATATATATGTTAATCCTAATTCTTCTGCTATAGCAGCTGCAGTTGGTACTGCATGTTCAACAATTGCAATTACTCCATCTATGTGTACAATTTTATTAATTTCTTTTGTTTTTTCAACAGATTCTTTTATATTTCTAACATTAGCTTTAAAATACATATCACAATAGTCAAGTTCCCATGATGGATCATCCATCATTAATATAAAATTGATACCATATTTTTTTAATTCTTCAAAATGTTTTTTTCTGCTAGGATTTGATAAATTTACTACTAAAATATTTTTTAAATTATTTTTCATATTTTCCTCCCTTTATTTTTCACTTTCAAATTCTTCTATTACACTATTTATAATTTTTGATGCTTCTATAACATCATCTTTATCTACATTTAAACATAAAATCGCCCTAACAATATATTCGTTATAAGGAAATAATAATACATTTTTTTCTTTGCATTTATCAACAAAATCTTCTGCTTTTACTCCTAAGTTTTTGATATTCATCATAACTATATTAGTTTCAGGATCGTTAAAAATGATTTTATTATTTTTAATTAATTTTACCAATAATTTAGCATTATCATGATCGTATTTTAATCTTTCTACATTATGTGTTACTGCATAATAAGCAGCCGCAGCCATAAATCCAGATTGATGCAAATGACCACCATACCATCTTCTATATTTTCTTGCTTTAATCATTGTATCTTTATCACCCATTATTATTGAACCAAATGGACCTCCTAAGCCTTTAGAAAATGATAATGTAATGGTATCTGCATATTGTGCATAATCGCTAGGTTTAAGTCCTGTCGCTACACATGCATTCATTATTCTTTCGCCATCTAGATGAACTTTTATTCCATTAGATTTACAAAACTCATAATCTTCTTTTAATACATCTATAGGAAAAACTTTACCGCCATGGGAATTAACCGTATTTTCTAATGAAAGAAGCTTAGTTTTAGTGAATGTGCCATTATGCATTCTACTATTTAATCTCTCCTTTATATCAGAAACATGAATTATACCATCACTAGTTTTACAAGTATTTAAAATGACTTTCCCTAGATCTATTGATTGAGCCCCTTGGAAATAGTTTATGTGATAGCTTTCATCAATAATCACTTCATCACCAGAATTAGTCCAACATCTAATGGCTACTTGATCGCTCATAGTACCAGAACACATAAACACTGCTGCTTCTTTATTAAACAATTTCGCACAATATTCTTCTAAATTATTTGTTTCTATATCTTCTCCATATCCTTGATCTCCTACTTTTGCTTCAAATATAGCCTTTCTCATTTCATCTGTCGGCATAGTACAAGTATCACTTCTAAAATCATACTTTTTCATAGTTATCCTCCATATATTTTTGAACAAACAGAAAATGTAGAATCTGTATTAATTATTGTATTTAAATTTTCAATATTTTCTCCATCCTTAATTAGTAGTATTTCGGATAGATCTATTTTATCCAATTTGTCTTTATGTATATTATTTTGAATTATATCTTTGATAGTAGTAGGTTCTGATATTTCAAATATATCAAAATCTTTTCCAATTATTTTTTTAATTTTTAAATAATAATTAAATTTTATTTTCATTTTCACACCTCATCTTTAATTATAATATTATATTCTTGATTTACATCTGATTCATAAAAAGCTCTAATTTTATTTTCATAATCTCCTATAGAAACAATTAAATTAATTAGTTCACTATTCTCGTTAAGTTTTCTATCTAAAACTGTCGGTAAATCTTTTGGATAATCGCCCTTCCAAGAAAGCTTACTATGCATATGATAAGTACCTAAAAATTTTTCGGTTTGTGTTAGACTTATTAAGATGTTATTTAACTCTATTGGATCTATGGACCAAGCTCTTTCTTTTATTTCCATTCCTCCTGAAATAGCATATTTTTTTATATAATCGTCTACTTTTTTTGATGTACTAGGATTAAATCTGTAATTCTTTTTTAAATTAAAAATTTTAGTTATCCTATATCCATTTTCGATAGTTTCTCCAATTATTACTCCAAAAGCCTGCTTTTCTTTAGTTTCATCACTATAAAATGTTCCATTTAATTTTCTTTTACAATGATTAATTATTTCGTCATATTCTTTTTTTTCTATATAAATATTCATACATTACTCCTATTACAATAACAATCATGCCTTTTATTTATTGGAACTGTAGAAATTGAAAAGTCATGTCCATCTACAAGTATCATTTTATTAATAGCTAGTGAATCCATATTTAATATTATTTTAGCAACCTCTAGAGCTTGCATACTTGCGATAATTCCTACCATAGCTCCAATCACTCCTAAAGGTTTGTTATTACTTTTATTATTTTCAAATTTTTCATGGTTACCCATCATGCACTCAAAACATGAACAATTAACATCATATGTAAAAATAAAACCATTAAATTCGCTAACAGCGCCAAATACACATTTTACTTTATTATCAATACATGCTCTATTTATTATTCCTCTTGTATATAAATTATCAGTACAATCAACTACTATGTCATACTTTTTTATTAAATCAGAAGCATTTTTTTTATCTAATAAAAATTCATATTCATCAATAATAATATTATGATTTATTCTTTTTAATTTTTTAGCGCCTGTTTTAATTTTGCTTATACCAATATCATCTTCATCATACAAGATTTGCCTTTGTAAATTACTAATATCAACTTTGTCAACATCAATTATTCCTATATGACCTATTCCCATTCTTGTTAAAAATGTTGCTACACCTGAACCTAATCCACCAAGTCCTATTATCAATATTTTTGAATTAATTAATTTTTTTTGGCCTTCTATTCCTATTTCATCCAAAATTATATGCCTACTATACCTTTCGCCTATTAAATTATTCATACTATCTCCTTTCTTATTTGTATTATATTTTATATAATCTGATTTTTCAAATACTTATTTTTTATAATAGCATAATTAAAAATTATAAATAAAAATTGTAATGACTTTATGTTTCATCACAATTTTTATTTATAATTATTCTCTAAAAAATGCATTAGCTTTATAAGCTCTGGTCTTAATATACAATTTTTTCTTATTGCATAGCTAATATTTCTTTTTGGTAATTCAACATCTGTTTTTATTTCATACATTTCTTTATTTTCTAATTCGTTTTTTATGAATTCCCTACAGACAATTCCAATACCCATTCCCATTTTAACGTATTCTTCTATAAGCCAATAATCATTTAATTCTAAATAAGGATTAAAGGTTTTTCCCTTACTTTCTAAATACGATGATATAAATTTACTTGCACTATTATAATCTTTTTTACAAATTATTGGATATAAATTAATATTTTCCAATTTAATATTATCGGTATATTTATCAATTACACTTTTGTTTGCTACTAAAATATCACTTAATTCATAAAACATTTTAAAGTTTATATCTGGATATTCAGGATGATCCTCACTGTTTAAAAGTAGCATATCTACTTCTCCATTTCTTAGCTTATTTATTGATTCTTTAAATGGATAATAATCCATAAATATTTTTATCTTCGGATATAACTTATTAAATTTTACAATAACTGGTAATAAAATATTTTTAGTTGTAGCATATCCAGCTAATATTTTTATAGTTCCTTCTTCCAATGGTTTCAAATCGTTATTTTTCGATTCTATTTCATTAAATATTTCAATTGCTTTGCTTACTTCTTCATATAATGCACTACCCTGTTCAGTTAATTTTAATCCATCTTTATTTCTTATAAATAGAGTGTATCCTAAATTCATTTCTAAGTTTTTAATCTGTCTAGTCACAGCAGGTTGACTTACATACAAATATTTTGCAGCTAATGTTATACTTTTAAATTTTGCTACATAATAAAATACATTATAAATATCATAACTAATTCTCATTTTAACATCACACAAAACTTTCTATCGGATTTTTATTATATCATGTTTTAATTTTAATTATATATATTTTTTACTAAATTTTATATTTATTTAATTTTTTGATGATATATACTATTTTATTTAACTATATTTCATAATTTGATTTCTTTTTTCTTTTTCTAATTCCTTTAAACTTTTCTTTGGCGTAGGTAAATCTTCGGGCATTGTTCCACCATTCTTCTCAATAACTTCTCTAATGTTCTTTCCAATAGTATAATGTGTTTTATTAGCATCATTTTCAGTTTTAATATTATCTCTTTTTAATTTTTGCTCTGTTTGTGAAATTCTAAATAGATTAGCTATTAACTCATCACTACCCATATTATCCAAAATATCTTCTCTATATCTTAACCCTTTTCTTTTAGCTATATCATCAGCTGTTTCACCATTATACAATCCTTTATATCCATAATTATGAAATCTATCAAAATTTTTAACTCCGGATTTTTTAGCGGTTTGATTTAAGGAATAATTACCTTTTCTTGTTAAATCCCTTTGATAAAATCTTTTCTCATCTTCTGTTAATTCACTATATTCTTTTTCACTAAGTTCTTGACGTCTTGTTTGAACAGCAAAATATGTTTGACCTAGAGCTACAATTTCTTTTTTTGGATCAGAATTTTGTACAATCAAATAACATGCATATCTTGATAGTTCATAGTCAATAATCTTTCTTTGTGCTCCTTTAGCTAATTCTATCATTTTGTCGGCATCGACAAAATGATCTGATATTGGAACGGCACTATTAATACAAGCATTTTTAGCCTTGTTAATAACACCTTCAAACTTTCTCCATTCTTTATAACCTAATATGACTTGTAATTCTCTAGCTAGCCAATATTCCATTCCATATTCATTGATGTGTTTAATACTTTCAAAAGTTATTTCATTATAAGTACTAATTTCATTACTCATATTTTTACCTTCTTTCTATAATAAGCAGATTTTGTTACTTACAAATTAATCATAACATATATATGTATTGTTGTCAACAAGTTAATTTATGTTTTAAAAAAAGACAATTTAATTTTTCTCTTAAATTGTCTTATTTATTTAAACCTTTAATAACTCTTTCATCTAGCTCGTCATCTTCTACTTCAAAGAATCTCTTTTTCTTTTTTATATCTTTACCAACATTCTTTTTATCTATTTCAAGATATATTTGACTTGCTATGAAAAGTGATGAATATGTACCAACTATTAATCCTATTAACATTGCTATATTGAATTCAAATATACTATGTGATCCAAAGAATAATAACATCAATACAGGAAGTAATGTTGTAACAGTTGTCATTATACTTCTAAAGAAAGTTTGTCTTAAACTTAAATTTATACAATCGAATAGTTCTTGTTTATTTTTAAGTTTATCATTATATAACTCTTTAATATTTTCTCTAATTCTATCAAATACAACTATTGTATTGTTTATTGAGTAACCTATTATAGCAAGTATTGCAGCTATAAAGATCGTAGATACTTCAAGTCTAAATATACTGAATAATGCGACAACGAATAATGCATCGTGGATAAGTGCAATTATTGCTGATATACCATAACTAAATGTATATCTTATACCTACATATATAACTATACCAATTGCAGCAAATATAATTGATAATATTGCATTTTTAGTAAGTTCTTTTTTAACTATATTAGATACTACCCCAATATCTGTTTTAATAGATTGTGATTTATCAAGATTATCAATATTATTTTGTACTTCTTTTATTTTTTCATTTGTTAATGTTTCATTTATTTTTAAATATACACCTTTTTCATCATTTATATAACTTATATCACTTACTGTATATTTATTATCTTTAAAATACTTTTGAATTTGATTTTTATCTAATTTCTTTTCACCAGATATTGTAATTGATGAACCACCTTTATAATCTATACTTAAGTTAAATCCATAAACTAAAGTAAATATCGCACCAATTATAATTACTAGTGATGAGAATATAAATACTTTCTTTCTAGGTTTTACAAAATCTATTTTTACATTTGTATTAAATTCTTTTTTATCTTTTATTTTTTCTTCTTTAACTTTATCTAATTTAACTCCTAATAAAGTTTTAACTTTATTATCAAATTTACCAGTATTTATAAATTTAGCTAATATCCATTTTGTAATAAATACCATTGAGAATATTGTAACAATAATACTTATTATTAACATAGTTGCAAATCCTTTAACGCTACTTTCACCAAATATGAATAATATTATTGCGACTAGTAATGTAGTAAGGTTTGAATCTAGTATTGTTGCAAAACTTCTTTTACTACCATAAGTAAATGCAGTTTTTAAATCTCTTCCTAGTTTTAATTCTTCTTTTATTCTTTCGAAGGTTAAAACGTTTGAATCAACTGCCATACCTATACCTAGAACTAGTGCCGCTATACCAGGTAGTGTTAAGACTCCACCTATTAAATAGAATGTTAAGAATACTAGGAATGTATATAAAAGTATACTAACACTTGATATAACACCAGCTACTTTATATATAAGTATCATAGTAAGCATAATAAGTGCTATTCCTATAACACCAGCAGTAAGTGTTACGAAAAGTGAGCCTTCACCAAATGATGCATCAACTGTTCTTGATGATATTTCGGTTAGTTTTGTTGGCATACTACCACTGTTGATTAAATCAACTAAATTTGTTACTTCTTCACTTGTGAAACTTCCTTCTATTATTACATCAGATGCAAAACCTTGTGATACTGTTGCAGCTGACAAACAACTTGAATTATCTTTTCCACAGTTACCTTGTTCATTTGAAAAACTATCTTTATCAGGATCATAATCTAACCAAATTACAATTCTATTATCTTGCATTTGACTAACCTTTAGTGTTTGTTCATAGAATGTATCTTTATCTTTTACACTTAAACTAACTACAGGCATTCCATTATCATTTCTTGCAGCTTTTGCCCCACCACTTTTTAATACATCTGAAGTCATAAGTAAATTATCAGAAGTATCTCTAAATGTAAGACTTGCAGCAACACCTAAAACTTTTCTTGCATCATCAGGATTTTTAACACCAGCTAGTTTTACTCTTATTTTATCATTACCTTCTATTACTATTTCAGGTTCTGATACCCCTAAAACATCTACTCTTCTAGTTAATGTTTTATATGTTGCATTTGCCATATCAGATGTCACTTTACCTTTACCATTTAAAGTATCTAATTTATATAAAACTTCAAAACCACCTTGTAAGTCTAATCCAAAATTAATGCTTTTAAAAACTGGAATTAAAAGTCCAATAGTCGCACCAACAATAATTATTAAACTTATTATTACTAAACTTAATTTGCTTTTTTTATTTCTTTTTTTTGCCATGCTTATTACCTCCTAAAACTTTTTTCATATTTACATATTCACTTACTTTATATCCATCTACACATAATATATCATCTGTTATACCAGCAAGATCTAAGTTATCCTCTAATACCCATTTTTTTTCTAATAAATAGTTCCATATGTCATCTTTAGTAATCATTACGTATTTTTCCAAATGTAAATCATTTTCTTTAGATTTTAATGCAGGTAGTACTGTGTTATATAAATCCTCTAAATCCTTAAAGCCCATTATGTACTCACTTAGTTCCTTTCATATAATATATTATATATGATAATTAATTATTTTTAAAGAAAAATAAAGCAAATAGCCAAAATTTATTTGAAATTTTCTTTTCTATAGAAAAAAGAATAATCATAATATGAATATTCTTAATTTAAAGTTTTATAAAGTAATGGTGATATTTCTTTTATAATTTTAGAATCAGTAATTTTTTCAATTTTAACTTCATTTTCATTTTTTGTTTCTAATTGTTTAATATAGATATGTTTATCCTCATCAGATAAATCAAGTAAGTAAGCATATAATTCATTTTTATATATAGCTGTACAAATAACAAAATAACTTTTACCATCTTCTAGCATTAATATTAAATCACTTTTAATTTTCATTATAACACCGCCCTATTTTGTAAAGCTTTTTGAGTGTTTTTTAAAATTGTTTCTGTACTTACAATAGTTATACCTGCTTTTTCTTGATTAGTCCATCCACCAAGATCCATTTCTTTATCATCTATTATTCCGAATTCATCGCATGGAGTTATATGAATATTTAAAATTTCAAAATTATTATTTTCTTTATAATTACTATATTGTTCCATAATTTGTTTTTTACTATCTTCATTTTTTTGTACTAAATTAAAAGTTATAATATTTTTATTTGAATCCATACAAGTCATTGCATTTATTTTAAATAATTGATTTGAGTCATAACCATTCATTCCTATTAATCCTACTTTACCAGAAAGTTCACTACTTTCATAGATTTTTGAACCTTCACTTAATTTAACATATCCACCTAAATTTAAATTATTTTCATTTTGATTATCTCGAACTGAAAGATCTACAAATTCTTCATTTTGTTCTAATGCATCTGATACATTAGAAGAATTATCAACTTTATCACTTGATAAAAGCGCGGATGATGCAACTATTCCAGCAGACAAAGCTAAAGCTGTAAGTGCTTTTTTATAATTAGACTTTTTCTTAATTTTTTCTAAATCATCCTTACTTGGCACTTCAATCTTTGTAACGGAAGTATTTTTAGTTTCATTGATATTCATCAGTTCATTAAAATATGAATTTAAATCTGGATTTTCTTTTAAAATACTATCTTCTTTATTTTTTATTTCTTTGTTTTTACTTTCTAATTCAGCAATTTTTTTCTTGTTTTCTATAATAATGTTATAGTTATCTATAAGTTCTTTTTTTAATCTAGATTCTTCCATTTGAGTTTTATATTTATCAACTTTATTTTTACTATTTATAATTATTTGATTTAGTGTTAATTTTGCAAGTGAAAATACTCCTAACCCT
>CANQLF010000009.1 GCA_947624635.1 uncultured Bacilli bacterium
TTAGAGATGTTAATTCACTAAAATGGCTAGATGTTGCGCCGATATTTGATAATGGTCAATCTTTAAATATCATTGATTATAATGATGAAGAAATAATAACTCCCGGTGAAGGAAGATTATTTTATAATGTAGATTATTTTGATAATATAATTAAAATAGTTAAAAATATTAAAAGAATTGATATAACAAAATTAAATGGTATAGTAGAATGGTTTGATGATTTATTACATAAATATCAACATATAACAAATATGAGTGATAGAAGAATACAAAGGTTGTGTATTTTACTTAATAGACAAATTAATAAATTAAAGAAATTAATATCAGAAAATAATTAACAAGTGAAGAAATCAATAATAAAAAGGACTCATAATGAATCCTTTTTATCATGCATTTTTGTTTAAACTTTTTACATAAGCATCTCTATGTGCTTGTAGTAGTTCCAATGCTTCAGCTTTTGAATGATAGTTTTTTGCTACTACTGTTATTTTTTGTAATGTTTTATATGTTTGGAAAAAATCCTTAATTATTTCTAATGTGCTTTCTGGTATATCAGTTATCTCTTGAATGTGATCAAACCTAGGATCTTTATTTACAACTGCAATTACTTTTTGATCACCTTCACCATTATCTATAACATCTAAGTATCCTACAATTCTTGCATCTACTACACAACCTGGAAAAGTTTTTTCTGTTGCTAAAATAAGTATATCAAGTGGATCTCCATCAGGGGATAATGTTTTATCTATATAACCATATTCTGCAGGATAACTCATTGTTGTATATAAAACTCTATCTAGTTTAATCTTATCACTTTTTTTATCAATTTCATATTTGTTTTTTGTACCCATAGGTATTTCTATTATTGCTTCAACTACATTGTTCATATATATCCTTCTTTCTTGTTTTTAACATCTAATAAAATGATATCATGATTTGAAAAAAAATTATAGTGTTTCTTTAACTTTATTGGTATAATTTGTTATTTAATTCACAAAATAATTTTAGAAAGAAGGTAATCTATGAAAGCAACAGGTGTAGTTAGAAGAATTGATGAATTAGGGCGTATTGTTATACCAAAAGAAATAAGAAAAAATTTAAAAATAAGAGATGGTGAATCAATAGAAATATTTACTGATAATAATAACCAAATAATACTAAAAAAATACTCTTTATCTGAAGATTATGAAATGCTTATACAAAACTATTTGGAATCTTTATATTCAATATTAAAGAAAAGTATTATTGTAACTGATAGAGATAAATTTATAACAGGGATAGGTGAATTTAAAAAAGATTTGGAAAAAAAGGAAATAAGTAATACTTTACTTAATATAATAGATAGAAGAGATAATGTTGTTGAATTAAATCCTAAAAACTTACAACTTACAAATTCATTTGAAACAGATGCATCATATATTATTAAACCTATTATATCTAGTGGAGAGTGCATTGGTCTTATAATTTTATTATCCAAAGGTGAAAATTTAAATTCAAGTGATGAAAAAATAATAGGTGTTGCAGCAAATTTTTTAGGAAAATATATTGAAAATTAAAATATTTATGTTATAATCTACTTATATTTTTTATTTGCGTTGAAGGAAAGAGTATATATATTTTCTAGCCTAGAGAGTCTATGTTTGGTGAAAATAGATATAGAAGTTATATAGAAGATGGCTCTGGAGCAAATCGCATTTAATGCGTTATAATTTTGAGTGTATAATTTAATTATAAATTAAGGTGGTACCGCGATTAATAGATTCGTCCTTATGGGTGAATCTGTTTTTATTTTATATAGGAGATGATAGTGATGCATAAAAAGTTTTATATTTCAACTGCAATAGCTTATACTTCAGGAAAACCTCATATAGGTAATACTTATGAGATTGTTTTAGCTGATGCGATTGCTAGACACAAAAGATTATTGGGTTATGATGTTTATTTTCAAACAGGTACTGATGAACATGGGATAAAAATTCAAGAAAAAGCTATAGAACAAGGTATTACTCCACAACAATTTGTAGATGATGTATCAGGAGAAATAAAAAGAATATGGGACTTAATGGGTACTAGTTATAATAAATTTGTTAGAACTACAGATAAAGTGCATGAAGAAAAGGTACAAAAAATATTCAAAAAATTATATGATCAAGGAGATATATACAAAGGTAAATATGAAGGATGGTATTGTGTTCCTTGCGAATCGTTCTTTACTGAATCACAACTTGTAGATGGCAAATGTCCTGATTGTGGTAGAGAAGTTAAAAAGGAAAGTGAAGAATGTTATTTCTTTAAATTAAGTAATTACCAAGATAGATTAATAGAATATATTAATAGTCACCCAGATTTTATTGAACCTGAATCTAGAAAGAATGAAATGGTTAAAAACTTCTTAGAAGTAGGACTTCAAGATTTATGTGTATCAAGAACTTCATTTGATTGGGGTATTCCTGTTACATTTGATCCTGAACATGTAATTTACGTTTGGATTGATGCGTTAAGTAACTATATTACATTTTTAGGTTATGATGCTGATGGTAATCACTCAGAAGAATTTAAAAAATATTGGCCTGCTGATGTTCATTTAATTGGTAAAGATATACTTAGATTTCATACGCTTTATTGGCCTATTATGTTAATGGCATTAGGTGTAGAACAACCTAAAAAAATTTTTGGTCACCCATGGCTTTTAATGGGTGACGGGAAAATGAGTAAAAGTAAAGGTAATGTAATGTATGCAGATGACTTAGTAGAATTATTTGGATTAGACTCTATTAGATATTACTTGTTACACGAAATGCCTTTTGCGCAAGATGGTACTTTAACTTATGAATTATTAATAGAAAGAATTAATTCTGATTTAGCTAATATATTAGGTAATTTAGTTAATAGAACAATATCTATGGTTAATAAATATTTTGATGGTTCAGTACCGAATAATAATGTGAAAGAAAGCATTGATGATGAATTAATTAATTTAGCATTAAAAACACCTAATTTAGTAGAAGAAAAGATGGACGGTTTAAAAGTTGCAGGTGCGATAGATGATATATTTGAACTTCTTAGAAGATGCAATAAATACATTGATGAAACAACACCATGGGCTTTAGCTAAAGATGAAACTAAAAAAGATAGACTTGGTACAGTATTATATAACTTATTAGAAAGCATAAGAATTAGTGCAGTATTACTTAGTGCATTCTTACCAACAACTGCACAAAAAATATTTGAACAATTAAATACAAATGAAACAAGTTATAATTCAATAAATAATTTTGATGGAATGAAGAAAACTACTAAAGTAGGCAATCCAGAACCATTATTTGTAAGAATAAATAAAGATGACAAATTAAAAGAAATAGATGAATATTTTAGTAAAAATAAGTAATTTAGTGTAAAATTATGGTGTAAATAAGATTTTTTCGACTTTTTTCTATGTATTATTACAGATATTTATGATATAGTCTTAACGTTGCGTAAAAAAGGAGAAAGAATATCATGACGCCAAAACAAAAAAGCAGTAAGGTTAGTATTATGTGCTGTTTTGTAGTAGGAATTGTAGTTATGAGTATTATTTGTTTTAAACGTCCTAATATGCTAGATATAGGATACCTATTAGTAATCGCAGTGTATTTTGTAAGATATATTTATATAAATAAAAAAGAAGATATTAACAAAAATTAATGACTTTAAATTGGAGGTTGTTGACATGGAAAAAAGAGTATAACTAAATTTCCTAAGGGCTTTTTTCAAGCAAAACGTCCAACAATAAATGCCAGTGAAGCATTGAAAGATGTTGTTCCTCTTAAATGGAATGAAACATCAAAAAAATTAAAAGCCAATAGTAAATAAACTATTAATAAGTCACAATATGCTATTAACACATAAGTGATTATGAAAAAAAGCTAGTGATTCCCGCTATAAGAGGAACTAAAAAAAGAAGCAATTCCGGCTTTGACAGGAACTTAAAAAAGCGGTGATTCCGACCATAACAGTGAACTTAAAAAAGAAAGAACTGTAATGAAGTGAGGTAATTTCATTACAGCTCTTTTTTAAATAATTTATTTACTATAAAGATAATTTTAATGATTTGTTCTTTATTAAATCAGTAAGCTTTTTAGAAATTGCTTCTATTATTTTTACTTGTTTACTATTTAACTTTTTGTTCTTTAACAAGTAATCAATTATGGTTGCCGTTTCTATTATATACTTTTCCTGAAATCTACGTGGTGCATTAACTAAATCTAGAATATTAGCTAATCTATCACAAAGTTTTAAATTTAAAACATCTTCTTTCATATTAACCATTTTGTTGCACAAATAATTTGTTTTACCCATTTTCTTCATTAAAGTTTTATCATTGGTTACTCCTAAAACTAAATAAGCTACATAATTACCAAATTGGTATTTAATATCTTCTAAAGTAATATCTGTATCTTCTAGGGTATCATGTAAGAAAGCTGCCATTTCTAATTGTTCAATTTTTGCTTCATCCTTAAAAAATGCTTTAACTAATTTATCTACTAAGATTGGATGTTCTATGTAAGGCTTCCCATCTTGACGTGCTTGGTTTTTATGTTTTTCCATAGCTAGAGCTTGTGCTTTTCTAATTAAATTTTCCTCATATAAAATATGATATGGTTTTCGTTCTTTTAATTGTTGTTCTATATTAAGATCAAAACTAAATATTTTATATATTTTGTAATTTGGATTACGAACACAATCAAACAAAACCTCTTTAATATCTTCTGTTCTTTTTACTAAGCGATAAAAACTACCTACATCATAATCGTCATCATCAATTACCCAAAGTAAATGTGAAAATTCCTCCTTACTATTATTGGCAAAATATTTTCTTACCTTTATTTCTTCTAAATCCATCATACTGTACCTCCAAATAAAATTATACAATCCTTTTATCATAATTAATAATACAAAAAAATTATATTGGCAATAACTTATACTTATGATATTATAAAAATGAAGGAGTGATAATAAAATGCCCAATTTAGAATTATATCGAATCTTTTATTCAGTAGCTATTAATCAAAATATAACTAAAGCCAGTGAACAACTTCACATATCTCAACCAGCAGTAACAACTCACATTAAAAATTTAGAAGAATATTTAGGCATTAGTCTTTTTATTAGAACTAGAAAAGGTGTTGTTTTAACTGATATTGGTCAAAAAATATTTATTGAAGTAAAAAAAGCTTTAAACATTTTTGAAAATGTAGAACAACAATTAAAAATCTATCAAGAAGATAATTACGGTGTTATTCGCTTAGGTATAAGTACATCTTTAGTTAGATTTTATTTATTAGATTATCTCACTGATTTTCAAAAAAAATATCCTAATGTTAAAATTGAAATAAATACAGATCCAACAATAAAGAATATTAAATTATTACAAAATGGAATGCTTGACCTAATTATTTGTAAATTGCCAGAGCAATTAGATAAAGATTTAGAATTTATTAAACTTGGTGAAACATCTTATGAATTTGTTGTTAATGAAGAAATAGCTAAAAAAATAAAAGAACCTGTTAACGTAAATGAATTAATTAAATATCCATTATTACTTCAAAAATCTCCATCAAATAGTTATTCAAGTGCACAAAAACTTTTTAAAAATAATAATATTAATTGGGAAAGTCAATTTAATATAGGTAGTTCTTCTTTGCTTATTGATTTTGCTAAAATTGGTTATGGTATTGGTTATACAACTAAATTATATGTAGAAAAAGAATTACAAAATGAAAGTTTATTACTTTTAAAAACTAATTTAAAAATGCCTAAAATAGATTATGGTATCATCACTTTAAAGAATAATGTTTTAACAACTAGTTGTTATAATTTTATTGATATATTAAAATAGAAAATCTTTAAAATTGTACTTTTAATTTAATATTTATAAATTATTTAAAAAGTGGTAGAATAATATTGTTAAATAGTATTGGAGTAGATGTTATGAAAAAATTAATTGTTATTACAAGTATTGTTTCAGTAATATTAGTTTTTGTAACTTCATTTTCGATAATTAAAATAATGGATAATCAAAAGAAATCTAGTTATAAAACAAAAGAAAATAAAATAGCTTTTGAACTTAATGATATTAATTATAATAAATTAGAAATTAATACAAATTATGAAGAAAAAGGCGCAAGTGTAAAAATTAATAATAAAGAATTTAATAATTATATAGTAATTGATACATCTAAGTTAGATAATACTAAAAAAGGTACATATTACATTAGTTATAAATATAAAGTTAATGATTATAGAACACTTACAAAATATAGAATTATAGATGTAGTTGATACTAAAGCTCCTGAAATTACTTTAAAAGGTAGTGATACTGAAAGAGTTGAACTTGGTAGCACTTATACTGATAAAGGTGTAGAAGTTAAAGATAATAGTAATGAAGATTTAAAAGATAAAGTTAAAGTAACAGGTGAAGTTAATACTAAAAAAGCTGGTACTTATGAAATTAAATATGAAGTTTCTGATTCATCAAATAATAAAGCAGAAAAAATAAGAAAAGTAATAGTATATAAAAAAGTTACAATAGTAAAAGTTGCGAATACTGCAGATGAAAAAGGTACGAATGACAAAGAATTTAATTCTAATAATTATAATAATACTGTTACTAAAATGATGTTTACTAATACAGGTTTTACGGTTGAAGGATTTTATAAAAATTATAATGGTAACTTTCAAATGAGAATAGAAGGTATGGGAGTTAATAAATCATACAATTTAACTAAAGTTTCCAATGGAAATTATAAAGGTACTATTAATATTACTGATTTAGGTAATGGAGTATATAATATGTATATTGTTACTAATAAATCCGAACCATTAAGAAATGAACTTCCTATGAATAACAAAATAGTAAGAGCAAAAGTTGAAAGTAAACTAGTAACTATGATTTATACAAATAACAATGTTTCATTCAAAGTAGAAGACCATCATTATGATTATGATATTCTTATTGATCCAGGACATGGTGGAAGTGAACCTGGCGCAATAAACACTGCAAAAAAGGAAAAAGATATAAATCTTGAGCAATCTTTATATGAAAAGAAAAGATATGAAGATCATGGTCTTAAAGTTTTAATGGTAAGAACTGCTGATGTAGATGGTAATGTAATGGGTTCAACCGAATGGCAAGTTGTTAGTAGAAGAGCTTATTGGATGGGTTATTATGGAGTTGTGTCTAGAATAATGTATAGTAATCATCATAATAGTTATGATAATACTACAAGAAGTGGTTGGGAAATAATTTTACCTGCAACTATGACAAAAGCTGAGTTAAAAACGGAATATGCAATTGCAGATGAATGGGCAAAAGAATATCCTGTTCAAGAAAATCACACAAGAATATATTCTAGAAATTATGATACTAATGCTTTACATTCAAAAGCTAATGGAGAAGTATATAATTATACCAACTATTATGTTGTTATGAGATTTCCATTTGATTTATATAATGTTAAAAATGTATTATATGAAGGAGCATATATGAGTAATCCTAGTGATTTTGCTTGGTATTATACAGAAGGTAATTGGAAAAAATTAAGTGAAATTAAAATTAAACATTATGTTGAATCATTAGGCGTAACTTATAGACCTCCAGAAAATTAGGTGTTAGATATGAAAAAGAAAGATAAGAAAGAAAACAAAAAGAAAAACATTTTAAAAATTATTTTAGTTATAACAATTGAATTAATTGTAGTAGCTTTATCTGTGTTTTTAATAGTATTTTTCCATAATAAAAATAAAACTACAGTAGTAACTTGTAAAAGTGATTTTGCTGATGAATTTTTTGAAAGTAAGACTACAATTATTATAAATTATAAGGATAATAAAATAAATGGACATAAAAGAGAAGAAATAATAACATCTGCGTATAATGATTTACTTGGATTACAAGAAGAAGGATATAAAACAGACGGATTTGAAACTAAATTAAATAAGGATAGTCTAACTGTAACAAAATGGTTATCTACAAGTATGAAACCAAAAAAATTAATTGATGATTACTTAAACAGCGGATATAATTGTGAAGAGGGATAAAATGATTGATACACATTGTCATTTAGAAAAAGAAGATTATGATAATATAGATGAAATAATAGATACTTGTAAAAAAGATGGTATTGAAAAATTAATTGTAAGTGGACATGATTTAAAAAGTAGTGTAGAAGCAATCGAATTAACTAAAAAATACGATATTGTTTATGCATCAATTGGTTTTTTACCAGATGTATTAGATAATATTGAAAATAATAATATTTTAGAATTAGAAAAATTAATAGATAATGATAAAGTTGTCGCGATAGGTGAGATAGGTCTTGATTATCATTGGTATAAAGATAATAAAGAAGAACAAAAAGAGTTGCTTATTAAACAATTATATCTTGCTAAAAAATATAATAAACCTGTAGTAATTCATTCAAGAGATTCCATTAGTGATTGTTATAACATTTTAAAAGAAGCTAACACAAAAGGTGCTATGCACTGTTATAGTGGAAGTGTAGAAATGGCTAAGGAATTTATTAAAATAGGTTTTAATATAAGTATAGGTGGAGTATCTACTTTTAAAAATTCTAATACGATTAAAAATGTAATAAAAGAAATACCATTAGAATATATTTTATTAGAAACAGATAGTCCATATCTTACTCCAGAACCTTTTAGAGGTAAAAAAAATTATCCTTATTATGTTAAATATGTAGCTATGAAAATAGCTGAAATTAAAGGGATAGATGTAGATATGGTTGTTAATACCACAACTATGAATGCCACTAAGCTATTTGACTTTTAATATGACATTATGTTAGAATGAAATCATAGTAGAGGTGTAACTAATGAAATTTAAAATTCCTAAAAAATTTAAAAATTTTATTAAGTTTTCAGTAGTAGTTGTATTTGTAGTTTGTATTTCTCTAACAAGTAAAATAGAAACAGTTCATTCACAAACTCCAGAACTAAATGATGATATTACACAAAAAGTAATTCCATATGATACTTATGAAGAAGTAAATGCCAACTTAGATTTTATGGAAAGAAAAGTAGTTCAAAAGGGTATTGATGGACTTGTTGTTAAATATAATGGTGTTGAAGTAGTAGTTCAAAAACCACAATCCGAAGTTATACAAGTTGGTGAAAAGTTTATAGAAACATTTACTGGTTCTATGACAGGATATGGCCCAGATTGTAAGGGTTGCGGTGGTAGAGTTGGATATGGATTAAATGTTACAAATGGTAATATTTATTATGAAGACGCTAAATACGGAAAATTAAGAATAATTGCAGCAGATAAAAAATATCCATACGGAACTGTTATGAGAATATCTAATAGTAATGTTTTAAAAGAACCTACACTTGCTATTGTACTTGATAGAGGTGGAGCAGTAAAAGGTAGTAAAATAGATTTACTTTTCGATTCAGAAAAAAATATACCAAGAGGAACCTCTCAAAAAGGCATTACTATAGATGTTGTAAGATTAGGTTTTTAAAAGCTATTAATTTAGCTTTTTTTCTTTTTCCTAAACTTGAATATAAAATAACTTTAATATATAATTACTTTGGAACTGAGTTGATAGCTATGAATAATGATTTTAATTTTAAAAAAAAGTATGGTCAAAATTTTTTACAAGATAATAATATTTTAGAAAAAATAGTTAATTCTGTTAATATTACTAAAGATGATTTAGTAATAGAAATAGGCCCAGGAAGTGGTGCACTCACTAAAAAAATAATAGAAAAAACAAATAAAGTTATTTGTTTTGAAATAGATACAGATTTAAAAAAATACCTAGATGTATTTGAAAAATATGGAGTACAAATCATATATGGAGATTTTCTAAAACAAAATATTAATGAAATTATTAAAGATATTAAATATAATAATCTATATATAATTGCTAATCTACCATATTATATTACTACACCTATTATAACTAAAATAATAGATGATAAAATACCTGTTAAAAGTTGTACGTTCATGATACAAAAAGAAGTTTGTGATAGACTTAAAGCTAAACCTAATACTAAACAATATAATTCATTATCAATTTTTATAGATTATTATTTTGAAGTAGAAAAGGTATTAGATGTTAGTAAAAATGTATTTTATCCAAAACCTAATGTGGATAGTTCAGTAATATTATTAAAAAAAAGATCAAACTATAAAGTTAATTTGAAAAATGAAGATATATTTTTTAAATTAATAAGTGATTCTTTTAAATTTAAAAGGAAAACTTTAAGAAATAATTTGAAAAGCTACGATTTAGATAAAATAAACAATGTTTTAAATAAATATAATCTTGATTTATCAGTTAGAGCTGAGAATCTAACAATAGAACAATTTGCTGAAATATCAAATGTTTTGTAATGTCTTTTGTTACTAAATTATGTGGAAATTTTGAAAGATGAGTTTATAAACTTGTCTTTTTTCTATCTTGTTTTATATTTTAAAAATAAGTAAAATATGCTACAATTATAATCGAGAGGTGATTGGTATGTGGTTATATATAATTATAGCGATAATAATTATTATTTTAATTATGTTATTTGTTACATATAACAGTTTTGTAAAATTAAGTAATAAAGTCAAAGAAGCATTTTCAACAATGGATGTTTATTTAAAAAAGAGATGGGATTTAATTCCAAATATCGTTGAAACAGTAAAATGTTATGCAAAGCATGAAAAAGATACTTTAAAAGAAGTTATAGAATTAAGAAGTGATGATTATGATAAAATGTCTGTTGATGAAAAGATAAAAACAAACGAGCAAATATCAAAAGGCATTAGCAAAATTATGGCTTTAGCAGAATCTTATCCTGATCTAAAAGCAAGTGAAAATTATAAAAATTTAAGTGTTCAACTTACAAAAATTGAAGATGATATTGCAAATTCAAGAAAATATTATAATGGAACTGTAAGAATATACAACAATAAAGTTGAAATGTTTCCAAGCAATATAATAGCAAAAATATTTGGTTATAAATCTAAGAATATGTTTGAAGCAAGCAAATCAGAAAGAGAAAATGTAAAAATTGAGTTATAAAGGAGGCAACTAATGAAAAGAATTATTAAGGGGTTATATTTATTTATATTAGTCATATTATCAATTACAATAATTTATCCTACAAATGTAGAAGCTTTATCTAATCAAACATCCTATATAAATATTGATGATAATACTAAAAGTTTAACTGTTGGAAATTTAACTTTTTCCAATATTACATTTAAAAATTATTCATCTATTTCTACTCAAGCAATAGGTTTGACAGGATCAATTTCTAATAGTTCTGGCGAAAATATTGATTATTCATCAGTTATAGATTATTATGATTCAAATTATAACTTAATTGCACAAGGATACAATTCAGGTACTGCAATTCCAGGGGCAAATACTTTTAATCAAATGTCTAATATAAGCATTTTAAAAGATCATAATGCTGATGAAATACATTATTATCGTTTATCAATTGATACAAAGATTGGTTTATTACCTGAGGAAAATATCGAATCTAATATTCCTAGTAAAAACTATCGATATAAATCTTATGATTATGTGATAGATAAATATGATATTAATATCATTGTTAATGAAAATAACACATTAGATATTACAGAAACAATTACTGCATATTTTAATGTAGCTAAACATGGAATATTTAGAACTATACCACTTAAAAATGAAATTACAAGATTAGATGGTACAACATCAAAAAATAGAACACAAATAACAAATTTAAGTGTTGATAATGAATATACTACATCTAGAGAAGAAGGAAATTATAAAATTCAAATAGGTTCAGCAAGTCGTACTTTGGTAGGTGAACAGTCATATGTAATAAAATATACTTATAATTTAGGAAAAGATCCTGTCAAAGATTACGATGAATTATATTATAATATCATCGGAAGTGATTGGGATACAGCTATTGGTAATGTTACTTTTACTATTTCTATGCCAAAAGATTTTGATTCAAGTAAATTAGGATTTTCATCAGGAGAAGTTGGATCAACCGATAATAGAAATGTAAAGTACAATGTTGTTGGAAATAAAATAACAGGAAGTTATGATGGTATATTAGATATTGGTGAAGCACTAACAGTAAGATGTGAACTTGATGAAGGTTATTTTGTTGGTGCAGGACTTGTAATTAATATAATGGACTATATTGTATTTTTAATTCCAATTATATTTTTAGGAATTTCTATATTAATATGGTATAAATTTGGTCGCGATGAACAGGTGATAGAAACCGTTGAATTTTATCCACCAGAAGGATTTAATAGTTTAGAAGTAGGATTCCTATATAAAGGAAAAGCTGATAATCAAGATGTAACTTCACTACTTATATATTTAGCAAATAAAGGATATATAAAAATTAGTGAAATAGAAGAAAAATCTTTATTTTCAAAGTCAAGTGGATTTAAAATAACTAAACTAAAAAAATATGATGGCAATAATATTAATGAAAAAATATTCTTAAATGGCTTATTTAAGAAAAAACCATCTATTGATTCTTGGTTTGATCAAGAAGAAGATAATAGTAAAAAAGATAACATAAATGAGGTAACATCATCGGATTTATATGACAATTTCTATATTACAATGTATGAAATATTATCTAGTATTAATACTAAAGAAAATAAAAATAAAATATTTGAAAAATCTGCATCTGGAAAATCAATATTCATTGTATTAATGATTATTATTAGTTATTGTTCAATTACAATTCCTCCAATACTTATTTATGGAGTACCTGAACTTTTAATTGTTGCATTGTTATTTCCTGGAATAGGTTTTACTGTACTGTTTTGTACGTTATTTGGAAAATCACAAACTATTTACGTTAATGGAAAACCTAGTAATTCATCTATCGCACCAAAGATATTTGGTTTAATATGGGGTGGTGTGTTTGGAGGAGTACCTTGGGCATTTTCTGTTCTTCCTGCATTACTGCTAGATCCATTATATTTAATTGGATACATAATTGGAGTAATATGTATTTTAGGAATGGCTATTTCTTTAAAATATTTACCAAAAAGGACAAAATATGGTAATGAAATACTAGGAAAATTAAGAGGATTTAAAAACTTCTTGGAAACTGCTGAAAAAGATAGATTAGAAGCAATAGTTACGAAAGATCCAGAATATTTCTATAATATTTTACCTTATACTTATGTTTTGGGAGTATCTGATGTATGGATTAAAAAGTTTGAAAAGATAACATTAAAGGCACCTTCTTGGTATGATAGTCCAAATGCTTTTGATGCGATATCCTTTGGAACATTTATAAATACTACTATGACATCTGCTCAAAGTGTTATGGCATCTAGTCCTTCTAGTTCTTCATCAGGTGGCGGTGGATCATCAGGTGGAGGATCTTCTGGTGGCGGAAGCGGAGGAGGTGGAGGTGGCTCATGGTAGTCACCTTTTCCATAATGAAAAGTGAGGTGTTAAAATGAATACTATTAAATGCTCTAATTGTGGCAAAGAAAATTTAAATACAAATATTAAATGTGAAAATTGTGGTACACAATTAATAGTCGAAGAACAAAATGAAAAGTAGATTTAGACTTATCATCTAGCACTAAAGCTGATAATATTCATCAGGACATTAAAATGGATTTTTATATAGACATATTTTCTGGAATAGGAGCTACAATTTCTGGAATAGTTTTTAGTATTTTTTCGCTTATCTTTATTTTTAAAGGAGAAGATATTATTGTTAAAATTATTGGTATACCATTTCTAATTTGTGGTCTTGCTGTTTTAATTTTTGGTATTTCATTAATAATTAAAGGAACAAATACAAAGAAAAATCTTAATGATTATGTTAATGATAAATTAAATAAAAATAAAGTAGAAAAAAGTGAAAAGAATTTTGAAAAAGTTGAAAACATTGTTAATAATATATATATTTTTGGCTTTTTAATATTTTGGTTCAGCTTCTTAGTTATGTTTGATATATTTGCTATTGAATCTTGGACTGTTAGTGGATGTTCGATGTTTTTCTTTTCCTTGATTTTTTGGGCTGTTGGCGTTTATGTACTAATTAAAAATATAAAAAGAAATAGATCGAACAATTTAAAAGGTTATGATAAAGATAAAATAAATAGTGTTAAGTAATTAAGCTTAGCACTATTTATTTTAAGTAATCTTTGAACAAGTTTTGAGTAAGTTATGTTTAATATTATATAAAATTTTAATCTAGTATATTAAGATAGTATTTATGTATTTAAATTTTTCATCTTATAATAAATTAAATTTAACTATACTCTATTTTATTTTACCAAAATCAAAAGAAGATTTGATATGTCGTGAAAGAATGAAAGTTAAGAAAAAAACGATAGTAGCATAGAAGCCAACTCAATCAATTATAAAAATCATTATAAACTTTGGTTGAATCTCTCATATAAAACATTAAAAATATTTCGAAATTAAATAATTAATTTTGAACAATCTTTTTATTACTCATCATATATTTTTTTGATAATATCCATATCTTCAATTTTATTGATTGCAAAACATTTTTTACCCAAATCTTTTATAGAAGCACCTAAATGATACATATCTTTGTTATCAATTATTATAAACCTATCATGAAATTTATTAGTTCTAGTAATTATTAAAAGTGGATATTCTTTATTAAATTTATCAACATCTAAGGTATTTATATTACTTTTATATGATGTTTTAATAACTACTTTTACGTTGTTCTTTTTTTTATTAACATTTTTAAAATATTATCGTTTATATAATTATCTATAATTAAAATACTTTTATTTGCTGACTTAATAATATCAATAATTAAGCTATATGCATCGTATATTTGGCCATCAAAAAATACTCGTTGTTTTATATTTTCTTCTAGTTGCAATTGATTAAAAACTTCATTAAACTTTTTATCATGTTCAAGTAATTTATATTCGATATTTGTTAATCTTTCAAATATTTGTCCATTAAGCATTAAAAATTTTCTCATCTCAACAAAAGCTCTCATAATATTTACACTTACTTTTATTGCAGTATCATTTTTTAATAATGCTGAAAGCATTGCTATACCTTGCTCTGTAAAAACGTATGGTAAGTATTTTTTATGTTGCCCTCTTCCGTTTTCGTTTAAGGTGCCAATTTGGCACCTTAAAGCACTATATTCAACATTTTCTAATTGAAAACAAAAATCTTTTGGAAATCTTTCAATATTTCTTTTTACAGTACGATTAATATATTTAGTTTCACAGTTATATAACGATGCTACATTATTATCTAAAATAACATGTTTTCCTCTAATTGTATATATTAATTTTTTAATGTCATCAATTGATATATTATCATTTTGAACAACTAATGATTTTTCTTCCATAAACCCTCATTCTTTCAATAATTTATTATAAAACATATGTATTTCAATGTCAATTGTTTTTCAAAAATTAATATGTTCTATTTTTTAAGTAAAAGTCATATTATTTTATAGGTGATAAAAAGTGGAATTTAAAATAGGTGATTTAGTTACTAGAAACTCATAT
>CANQLF010000010.1 GCA_947624635.1 uncultured Bacilli bacterium
GGAAGTTATGGATGCTTTTGAATATCCATATCAAACTAATCGTCCAGAAAATGAATGGCCACTTGCTAGAACTGTTTATAAAAAATTATACTTAAATGCAAGTACTCATAAATTAGGCGATGCACCAGTTAAAAATGCTAGTAGTGTTAGTTATGATGGTGCAACAGGTTTAACTACATTTGAATATACATTTAGAAAAGATACTGAACTTACTGGTTATATGAAGTTAAGAATGTACGTTGAAGCTAAAGGTCATGACGACATGGACTTATTTATAACTATTAAGAAGTTATCTACAAAAGGTGAAGAATTACCAGTAACTATTTTTGGTTCTGAACGTCATCCAGGTGCATGGGGTAAACTTAGAGTTTCAGCAAGACACTTAGATGAAGAAAAATCAACAGAATATCAACCAGTTCATACTCATGATAGAACTGAAAAATTAAAACCTGGTGAAATCGTTCCTATCGATATTGAAATTTGGCCACTATCAAGAATTTGGCATAAAGGTCAAAAATTACAATTACAAATTGCTGGTAGATACATTCGTGATGAATGGTTTGAACCACTTGTTTGGTTCCCAGATAATAAAGGTGAACATGTTATCCATACTGGTGGTAAATATGAATCATACTTATTAGTTCCAGTTGTTCCACCTAGATATGAAGATGGCGACTATATTTATAGATAGGTGTAATTATGAACTTAATTGAAAATGTTAAAGCTAAAGCAAAGGCTAACCCTGTAAGGGTTGCCTTTCCTGAAGCTAATGATGTAAAAATGGTTCAAGCTATCGATGAAGTTTCTAAAGAAAAATATTGCGATGTTGTAATTGTTGGACATATCGATGAAGTTAAAGCTTTATGTAGGGATAATAAAATAGATGATTCAACTTGGGAATATGTAGATTCTAATGATGAAGAATATAAAGAAAATATATTACAAAAATATTTAAAATTACCCGATTTAGTTTATGGCGAAAAATCTTTACGTAGAAGAATGAATGATCCATTATATTTGGCATTCATGATGGAAGCAATCGATGAAGTTGATGTAACTTTTGCTGGTATTACTAGCGCAACAGGAGATATTATTTTAGCGGCTCAAACAATAGTCGGTTTAAATAATGAACTTGAAGTAGCATCATCTGTCGGAATTGCGGAACTACCTAATTATACATTTTCTGATGGTGGTAATTTAATTGCAGTTGGTGATTGTGCAGTATGTACAAATCCGAGTGCTAGTGAATTAGCAAGTATCGCTATAAATACTTGTGATACTATTCGTTCTGTAACAGGATGGGAACCTAGATGTGCACTTTTATCTTATTCAACTGATGGTTCTGGTAGTGGTGAACTTATAGAAAAAGTAAAAACTGCCGTTAAACTTGCTCGTGATAGAAGACCTGATTTAAAAATTGATGGAGAATTTCAATTAGATTCTGCAATCGTTCCAGAGATTGCGCAAAAAAAGGTCAAAAGAGAAAGTGAAGTAGCTGGTAAAGCAAATATTTTAATATTTCCAGATTTAAATGCTGGAAATATTGGTGTAAAATTAATTCAACAATTTGGTAGTGCTGATGCTTATGGACCATTATTACAAGGTTTTAAAAAAATTTGTAGTGATTGTTCAAGAAGTGCTCCTGTATCAGAATTAGTTGGTAATATCCTATTTTCTATTGTTAGAGCAGGTGATTTAAAAAATGGTAAAAAATAATTTTAGAATTTTATCTATAAATCCTGGCTCAACTAGTACTAAAATTGGTTTATTTGATAACGAAGAATGTGTTTTTAAAGTTAATATTGAACATGATCAAGATGTTTTAAAAACTTTTAAAGAAATATCTGATCAAAGAGAATTTCGTCTTAATACTGTTTTAGAAACTTTAAAAGAAAACAATATTTCTATAGAATCAATTGATGCTTTCTCAGGTAGAGGCGGTTCTCTTGAATGTTGTGAAGGTGGAACTTATGAAATAAATGAGCTTATGTATAATGATGCTAAATCAATGCGAATAGTTAAACATCCTTCTGCTTTAGGTATTGTCCTAGCTTATGAACTTGCTCATAAATATGATAAAAGGTGTTTCTGTGTTAATCCGCCTGATGTTGATGAATTTAATTTAGAAGCAAGGATCACTGGTATTCCAGGAATATATAGAGAAAGTAGAATTCATGCTTTAAATCAAAAAGAAATTGCCATTAGATATGCAAAGAAAGTTAATTGCAAATATGAAGATTTAAATTTGATTATTTGCCATGCTGGAGGAGGTATTTCGGTAGCGGCTCATAATCATGGTAAAATGATCGATTGCAATGATATTGTCAACGGTGATGGTCCAATGGCTCCAAATAGAAGTGGTTTTATACCAGCAAAACCACTTGTAAATATGTGTTTCAGTGGTAAATATAGTGAATCTGAGATAAAATCATTAATTAATAAAAATGGTGGTATTTTGGCTCACTTAGGTACAGCTGATATTAAAGATGTTGTCCAAATGATTAAAGATGGCAATAAAAAAGCTCAAATTATATATGACGCTATGATATATCAAATTGCAAAACAAATTGGAGCTATGTATGTAGCATTAAAATGTAATTGTAGTGCTATAATTTTAACTGGTGGTATTGCTAATGACAAGTATTATATTAAAAAATTGAATAAATATATTAAAGATCTATGCAAAGTTGAAGTTATGCCGGGAGAATTTGAATTAGAAGCTTTAGCATCCGGAGCTCTTAGGGTATTAACAAATAAAGAAAAAGTTAAAGAATATATTGGTAAACCAGTATTTAATGGTGTGATAGGAGATTAATAATGAAAAGTAAAGATGTATTTAAGCAATTATTACCAGGAGTGGTAGTAGGTTTTATTTTAGGAATCATCTTAGTTTCTTTAGTTGGAGTAGATAAGGAAAATAGTATTCCAAATTATATAGGTGGAGCAATGTGTTGTTTAGTACCAACATTTTTGAACTGTTTAATAGTTTTGTTTGGTACTGCTAAAACTATTAAAAGAAAAATATCTTTTAAAGATGTTTTAATAAGAATTCTGCCTTTTGTATTATTAGCAGGAATTATCGGATTAATTATTGTGGCAGTTGTAATAGAAAGAGTAATTGGTATTGATCCAAGAAGTATTTCTTTAATGACTACAGCTATATATGAAGCAATTTTAGGAGTAGTTGTTTCTACGATATTTGCTTATATTGCTTTAAAAAAATATGTTATGGATGTTAAATATACAAAAAGAAAATAAAATGAAAATATTAGATTATTAATACACAGTAAAAATAAATCTTAATAATAAACAAGAGTAATATGTACATTATTCTTGTTTTAATTTTTATCTTAAGATGATATAATACTAATGAAAAGGGATGTATATATGTCTAAATTTAATAAAAAGGATTATAGAAATATAATAATATTAATTATAACTTTTATATTATTAGTTTTTTTAATAACTAGATTTAATTATATATATGGATCTAATCTAGATTGGAAAACTCAACATTTTAATTTTCCAGAATACTTTAGAACACTATTTTATAAAAATTTTAACTTATTTCCATCATTTGCTTTTAATATAGGAGCAGGACAAAATATTTATAATTTATCTTATTATGGATTATTAAATCCAATAATATTAGTATCATATCTACTACCATTTATTAAAATGGTAGATTATATAATGATATCTAGTATGTTATGTGTAATAATTAGTGTAATATTATTTTATAAATGGTTAAGAAATAAAGAATATAGTGAAAATACCTCATTATTTTCTAGTTTTCTATTTCTTTTTTCTTCCCCTTTAATCTTACATAGTCATAGACATATAATGTTTATAAATTATTTACCATTTTTAATGATGGGACTAATGTCTATAGATTCATATTTTAAAAATAATAAAAGATTTATGTTAATATTAAGTGTATTCTTAATAATAATGACTAGTTATTATTATAGTATACCAAGTTTATTTGTACTTGTTATATATGGTATATATACATTTATTAAAAAAGAAAAGAAAATTACTGTTAAATCATTTTTTACAGAAGGATTTAAATTTTTATTACCAATTATAATAGGTATAATTTGTTCATCAATTATATTAATACCTACATTATATGTAATATTAACAGGTAGGGTAGATGCATCAAATGCAACAAATTTAGCTAACATATTAATTCCTAAATTAAATTTAAATTATTTACTTTATTCATCTTATTCAGTAGGTTTAACTAGTATAATAATAATAAGTTTAATATATGCTTTTATATCAAAAAAAAGAGAAAATATATTTATGTCTACTATAATTAGTGTAATATGCATATTTCCACTTATAGTATTTATATTAAATGGAATGCTTTATATAGATTCTAAAGTATTAATACCATTTATTCCATTATGTTTATTATTAATAACAGAATTTATAAAAGATTTATTTGATAAAAACATTAATATTATAAAAGTTATAATACCATTTATAATAATATCAATATTATTTTGTTTAACAGTTAAATATAATTCTATTATTTTTTATCTAATAGATTCTTTAGTAATGATAATTATGTTATTAATATTTAAGAAATTTAAATATGGAATTATAATATCAACTATATTAATATCTTTAGGTAATATGTTATTTGTTAATTTTAATGATGATATGATGAGTATAGATGATTATAATTATATTTATAGTGATAAAATTGATGAATTATTTAATGAAGTATTAAAAGATAATGAAATATATCGTTCTACAAATTATGTAGATACACTAACTACATCTAATAAAATATATAATAGTAATTACTATAATACATCAATGTATAGTTCTACTTATAATTCATTGTACAAGAGTTTTTATGTAGAAGATTTTTCTAATGATATTAGTTATAGAAATAATTTAATAACTTCTTCACCTAATAATATATTGTGGAATACTTTAATGGGAGTTAAGTATGTTGTAAGTGATAAAAATAATTTAATGGGTTATGAAAAAATTAAGCAAAATGGAAATTATTCACTTTATAAAAATGATAATGTATTTAGTATTGGATATGTAACATCTAACTTAATGAGTTATGATGATTATAAAAAGTTAGATTATCCATACAAAATAGAAGCTTTATTAAATAATATTATTGTTAATAAAGATGTGGATAATAATTATGAATCTAATATATTAGAATATAAAATAAATTATAATAATGTTAGATATTCTAATTTAAATATCGATAGTAATAATAATCATATAATAATTAATTCTAAAGATAATGGTAAAATTACAATACCTTTAAAAGAAAAATTAAATAATAAAATATTATTAATAAGATTTAATATGAATTATGAAGAAAAATGTAGTGTAGGTGATACTAGCATTACTATAAATGGAGTTAAAAATTTGCTTACTTGCAGAAGTTGGAAATATAAAAATAAAAATAATACTTTTGATTATGTTATATCTAGTAATGATGATATTGATAAATTAAATATAGAGTTTAGTAAGGGTAAATACGATATATCAGATATTAAAACTTATATATTTTCTTATGATGATGTTTTAGATAGTGTAAGATTAAAAGACAGATTAATATTAGATAAAGATAAAACTAAGGGAGATGTTATAGAAGGTAATATTAATGTTACAAAAGATGGATATTTTACTATTACTATTCCATTTGATAAAGGATTTAAGATATATGTAAATGATAAAGAAGTTAATTATGAAAAAGTTAATTCTGCTTTTATTGGTTTTAAAATAAATAAAGGTAACTATAATATAAGATTAGTATATACATCTCCTATGAAAAATATTTCGTTAATAATAAGTTTATGTGGTATAATAGCTTCAATATTTATATTAGTTTTAGATAAGAAAAGAGTTGTTAGTAATGAAAAAAGAAAAGATTAGTATAGTTGTTCCTTGTTATAATGAAGAAGAATCTTTAAAATATTTTTATGATGAAATAACAAAAGTAAGTAAAGAAATGGATGATTTAGATTTTGAATATTTATTTGTAAATGATGGAAGTTCTGATAAAACATTAGATGAATTAAGAAGTTTAAGTAAGAAGGATAAAAGAGTTAGATACATATCTTTTTCAAGAAACTTTGGTAAAGAATCAGCTATGTATGCAGGACTTGTTGAATCTACTGGAGATTATGTAGCAATAATGGATGCGGATTTACAAGATCCGCCAAGCATGCTTTCTAAGATGTATAAATATATTAAGGAAGAAGGATACGACTCTGTAGGAACAAGAAGGGTAACTAGAAAAGGTGAACCACCAATTAGAAGTTTTTTTGCTAGGATGTTTTATAAAATAATAAATAAAATGTCCAAAGTAGAAATGGTTGATGGAGCAAGAGATTATAGATTAATGACTAGACAAATGGTTAATGCAATTATAGATTTAAAAGAATACAATAGATATTCTAAAGGATTATTTAGTTTTGTAGGCTTTAATACTAAATGGTTAGAATATGAAAATGTAGAAAGAGTAGCAGGAGAAACTAAATGGAGTTTTTGGAAATTATTTATATATGCATTAGATGGTATAACTGCTTTTTCAACAGTTCCCCTTGCAATTTCATCAATAATAGGAATTATATTTTGTTTAATATCAATGATTATGATATTTGTAATAATAATTAAAACATTGATTTTTGGAGATCCTGTATCTGGTTGGCCATCAATGATGTGTGTTATATTTTTGGTAAGTGGTATTCAATTATTTTGCATAGGAATACTAGGCCAATATTTATCTAAGACTTATCTTGAAACTAAAAAAAGACCAATTTATATAGTAAAAGAAACTGAAAAAGATAATAAATAATAATTAAAAATATTGTTGTGTTTATTGCTTTTATATAATTATTTAAAAATTTAATTAATTTTAAATTAACCTCTTGACAACAAGAACATATATACGGTATACTGGGTTTGTAAGCAATAAGGAGGTAATGGTTTATGAACCAAATTAAAGAATATAATGAAGTAAGTTTTGAAAGCATTAAGCATATCGATGAATATGGAGTTGAGTTTTGGTATGCAAGAGAGCTAATGTTAGCACTTGAGTATAAGAAATGGGATAAATTTCTTAATGTAATTGAAAATTCTAAAGTGGCTTGTGAAAAAAGCGGAAATTTAATTGATGACCATTTTCTCCAAGTGGGGAAAATGGTAGAAATAGGATCTGGAGCAACAAGAAAAAAAGTTGATTATGAACTATCAAGATACGCCTGTTATTTGATTGTACAAAATTCTGATCCAAAAAAAGAAAGTGTAGCTCTAGGTCAAACATATTTTGCTGTTCAAACAAGAAGGCAAGAACTTAGTGAAAAAGAATATAGTGAATTAACAGAAGATGAAAAAAGGTTTTATCAAAGAGACTTAACAAGGAAAGGAAATTATTCATTAAATCAAACTGCAAAAAAATCTGGAGTTAAAAATTTTGATAGATTTCATAATTATGGATATAAAGGATTATATAATGGTGAAACAGCTGATGATATAGCTAAAAGAAAAGGGTTAAGATATAGAGAAGATATTTTAGATAATATGGGTAGTGAAGAACTAGCTGCAAATTTATTTAGAATTACACAAACAGAATCAAAGTTAAAAAGAGATAATATTAAAACTGAAAATGATGCGAATAAGACACATTATACTATCGGAAAGAACATTAGAGAAGTTATTGAAAAGAATGGTGGAACAATGCCTGAAGATTTACCTACACCAAAGAAAAGTTTAAAAGAATTAGAAAAAGAAAATTAGTTTTAACAGGAGTTATAAAAAGTAAAGATGATTATGTTAAAAGTAAAATAAAGGAGTTTTAGATTATGAAAGAAGTATTATATAATTACGATAATTTAACAAGTAAAGATATAGATGAAGTAGTAATAAGAACAAAAGGATTATTAATTAATGAAAATGATGAAATACTTGTAGTTTATTCTAATAAAACATATCACTTTCCTGGCGGACATTTAGAAGAAGGTGAATCACTATTAGAGTGTCTATCAAGAGAAATAAAAGAAGAGGCAGGAATAGATTTAAAAATAGAAGATTTAGAGCCATTTGAAAAAATTACTCATTATAATAAAAATTATCATAATTTAGGTAAAAATAGAGAAAGTGCAGTATACTACTATGTTTTAAATACTGATAAAGAGTATGATATATCTAATCAAAATTTAACTAAAGATGAAATAGAAGGTAATTTTACTGTAAAAAGAATACATATAAATGATATTGAACAGGTTTTAATTGATAGTATTAATGATAGAGAATTCAATAAAGTTATAGTAGAAGAAATGTTAGATGCAATAAAAGAATATAAAAAAATTTATAAAAAATAAGGAGGAATGAATTATGAAATATTTTAAAAAACTAGAAGGAGAAAGAATTTATCTATCTCCAATGAATGTAGAAGATGCTTCCACATACACTAAATGGCTAAATGATTTTAACGTAACAGATTATCTTGGAGCAAGTCATAAAATGACTAACGTAGAGCTTGAAAGGAATTACATATTAAATACTAATGAAAATACTAAACATAGCTTTGCAATAATCGACAAAGAAAAAGATTTATTAATCGGTAATTGTGGATTTGTCAAGTTAGATCCTTTTAGAAGAATTGCCGAAATAGGAATATTTATAGGAGAAGAAGAGTATAGAAACAATGGTTATGGCCCTGAAGCTTTAAAATTATTAATAGACTATGGTTTTAATTATTTAAATTTAAATAATATTATGTTAAAAGTTTTTTCCTTTAATGAAAGAGCTATTAAAGCTTATAAAAAATGTGGATTTAAAGAATTTGGTAAAAGACATAATACAATAACTATTAAAAATGAATCTTATGATGATATTTATATGGAAATACTAAGAAGTGATTATTATAAATAGGTGATTGTGATGAATATAGGTAAAGAAATGTTAGAAATAGCCGTTAATTTTTTAAATGAAAGATATGGAAGTTCAGAAGGTGGAGTTGCCGTTTTAAGAATAGATTCAGGAGAATATCTTACAAGTGTTTGGACAGACAGTGAAAATGATTCTGCGTTTTTATGTGCAGAAACAGGCGCAATATGTGAAGCTCACAAAATAAATAAAAAAGTAACTCATACTTTATGTATCGTTAGGGAAAATGAAGATGAAAATTACAAAGTTTTACCACCTTGTGGAATATGTCAAGAAAGATTATTTTATTTTGGTCATGATGTTAAATGTGCAGTAAATATAGATAACGGTAAGTTAATATTTAAAACATTAGATGAATTACAACCATATTATTGGTTAAATAATATTTGAAATGAGTGAGTGAAATGAAAATTTTATATATACTAAGTGGAATAGATAAAGAAAATGGCTTTAATAAAGAATTAAGTAAATATTTTAATAAAGATATAAATAATAATATGTCTATTTGTTTTATTGCATCTTCTTTTGATAATTATAGTAAAACAGATGAAAATAAAAACAAACTTATTAATAATTTTTCTAAAATAAAGATTAATTTTAAAAATGTATATCTAATTGATAATAGAGTTACTAAAAGCATGGCTAAAGAAATGATTTTAAAATCAGATATAGTATTTTTAATGGGTGGTAGTCCTGTGGATGAAATGAATAGTATAAAAGAATATGGACTAAATAAGTTATTAAAAAAAAGAGAAGGTATAACTATAGGTGTAAGTGCAGGAGCTATGAATATGACAAAAGATGTAATTTATATTGATGAAGAATGCCAAGAAAGATTAATTAATTATAAGGGATTAGGCTTAATCGATATAACCATTTATCCACATGTAGAAATAAATGATTTTGAAATATTAAGAGAAACTTTTGAAGTTAGTAAACATAAAAAAATATATGCACTTCCTAATGACTCATTTATAAGATGTGTTGATGGTGATATTAATTTTATAAATAATTATTATATTGTTTCAAATGGAATATTGTATTTTAATAATAAACAATTTGTTCTAGATAAGATAAAAGAATTAAAAAAATTAAGGTGATAATATATGGAAATGGAAAAGGAGATAACAATTCAGATAATATGTACATATGAAAAATTACATAGTATTTTACTAAGTAAAGGCTTTGAAATTAAAGAAGAATATAATATGAAAGATTATTATATGATAGATTCTAATATTGATATTGATAATATGAAATCTTTGGATATATTAAAGAAGTGTATTTTAGTAAGAGATATAGAAAATATTACAAAACAATTATTATATAAATATAAAAAGTATGATGAAAAAGGTAATATACTAGAACAAGGTAAAGTAAAATGTCCTATAATTGATATAGATAAAGCAATAGAATTTATGAAAGCAATAAATTATAAAACTTTATTTAATATTGAAGATAAATGTATAGTATACACTAATGATAAAACTGAATTGATAGTTCAACTAGTAAATAATAAATATATATTTATAGAAATGGAAAATAAATGTGAATATATAAATAGAGAGTATAAAGATGTAGATGAAATGATAACTGAAATAGATAGTTATAAACTACCTTGTATCAAAGATAATTATTTTGTTAAAAAAGCAGAGATTATTTTAAATGAAACATTATATAGGTGATAATATATGATAGAATTAAAAAGACAAAACATAAAAGAAAATAAAAGAATTTATAAGGACATTTTAATAAAGTTAAGAGAAGAATTAGGTAATGATGTAACAATTAATCATGTTGGTTCAACTGCTATTCCCAATATGTATGGTAAAAATATTATTATAATTAATTTGTAATTTAATATATGATTTTAAAAAATTATAGAAAATCCATAAAAACTATTGACCACTCTGTGACTTATTTTTTAAAATGTCCTATTTTAAAGAAAGTATTTTTAAGTTAAAATGTCCTGTTATAAAAAGCAATAAATATAATAAAAACAGTTTTTAAGTTAAAATGTCCTATTGAAATTCTTGAATAAATTATTATAATAAGTAATGTTACTTGGAGGGTATGGCAACACTGAGGAGTGACCAGAGCGCCAAGTAATGGTTATACAAAAAAGGAAGTTATTAAATAGCTTTCTTTTTTGGTAACCTTAAAGCGATAAACCTCAGGGGTTTGGGGACAGAGTCCCCAATTAAATTATCACTATTACTAAGTCTATGAACATTTATATGAATAAGAGCACTTTCACTATAATTTTAATATTACACCACCTTTTGAGAAATCTATTCTAGGACATTTTAACTTATAAATCAATTTTTACTATGGTTTTTATATAATAGGACATTTCTACTTGTAACTAGATTTAAAAACCGGACATTTTAACTTAAAAGTCACAAAAATCCATAAAAACTATTGACCACTCAAAAAAATTATAGTAAGATAAACACTAATTTGATGTTATATAAAATTATAAGGGGAATTTGTATGAAGAATAAGGTTTATAAAATGGTAAATGATAATATTTTGTATTTAAACAGTAATCATTAATTTCAATAGGGATTGGTGGCTACTGTTTTTATTTATAAGAGGTGGTGAAATATGAACTGATATATCAATTGGTGATTTATAATTAGATTCAATAATTATTATAATTTTTTTAAATAAATCTATGTTATTATTTATTTATTTATTTATTTATATGTTACCATTTAATTATAATTGCTAAGAATAGTTTATCAATTATTTTTATTTCTATGTATTTAATATACATATATTAATATATTAAAAAAGTTAATATGGTTTGTAGTAATAGTAATGCTAAAAAATGGATAATTGTAAGTATTTAATAGGAATTATTTTAGTACTTACTCTAAAAGAGATGTGTTCAGTTTTAAAATTTCTGAGGGAAATATTCGTAAATTTTATTTTCACGATAGTAGTTCCACTAGTTTTTCTTACAATAGTTTCTAACATTTCAAAAATGAGAAGCATAAAAAATTAAAGAAGATATGATCAATATAATATGTTAAACGTTATTCAATATGATTGAGGTGATATTATGGGAAAATTATCTAATATGATGTTTATGATTGATTTATTAAATACAGGAAATATATATTCAATTCGGGAATTATCTGAAAAACTTGGTGTAACAGAAAGAATGATAAGATATTATAAGGATGAAATTGCAAAAAACGGAATATATATTGAATCATTTAAAGGACCTAATGGGGGTTATTTTATGATTGACAAATTAAAAAATTATACAAATATAAATAAATATGATATTCAATTACTTGAATATTCTTATGAAATATTAAAAAATAATAATTTTCAGTTTTTGGATAAATTTTCGGATTTTGTTACTAAAGTTAAAAACATGAATAATATTTATGACGATAAAAGTAAATTCATTTCTAATATTGATCTTAATGATAAAAATTCAATAGAACGTGCTATAGTTGATGCGCTGAAAAAATCTGAAAAGATCGATATAATTTATTCAGATATGGATGGTAATAAATCTAGACGAACTATTCATCCTCTTCAATTATTTAAATATAAAGATATTAATTATGTAACTGCATATTGTGAACTCAGAAATGATATCAGACATTTTGAAATAGATAGAATTGTAGATGTTAAATAAAAAAGACAAAATATTTCAAAAAAATGTGCTATACTTATTTTGGGGGATGATATTATGGATGAAAAAAGTATATATATAGACTTGGATGGCGTTATACTTGATTCTGAACAAAGAATGTTGGAAAGAAAATTTGACGTCGGATTTCATGATCATAAAGATGAAAAACAATATGATGCATATTTTGAATATACAAATATGCATCATGAAGAATGGGATTATATTATAAGAGGTGCAAAATCTATTAATAATTCCGTTGAAATTATTAGAGAATTGCAACAATTAAAAAAGAGAATATCGATACTTACAAAAGTTCATACTTTGTATGAAATGAAAGTTAAAGTTGATGACTTGAGAAACAATAGAGGTATTAATATCCCAATAATTTTTGTACCACCAGGTGTAAAAAAACATCAAGTAGTTGTTCCTAATGGCGAAATTTTAATTGATGATTCCATAAAAAATATTAAAGGTTGGATTAATAATGGTGGAATTGGATATGTATTTGATGAATCAATTTTAGAGAATGACAAAGCGAAAGTAAAAAGTTTAGATTTTTTATTAAAGGGGTAATTCCTATGTCCAATGAGAAAATTTTAAAAAATTATAGATTATCATTAGAACAAAAATATAATGCTGTTTGTTTTGATATTGATGGAACATTAACTGAAAAAAATTCAAGAAAAATTGATTCAAGGGCAATCAATATGATAGCCAATTTACTAAAAAGAAAAATACCTATAGTTTTTATAACTGGTAGAGGAGAAACTGGATTAAAAGATTTAAAAAAAGATATATTTTCTAATTTAAAAAATGAATTTAATATAAGTGATAATGAACTTAAAAGAATGTATGTTCTTACAAATGATGGTGCTAGATTATTTTATACATCTAAATATGATAATGATGATATTTTTAATAACAACATTTATATATCAACAACTGATGAATTAAATGAATTAAAAAGATTTAAAGAAAGTATTGTTGATAAGTTAAATTCTAAATCTTTAAATAATATTTGTGATATAACATATTCCGAAGATTTAAAAACTAATACTATAATAAATATTAGAATGGTATTTAAAGATAATAATGAAAAATTGGTAGAAGATGTATTTGAAATAATACAAGAAATAATTTTGAATTATAAGTTGAAAAAGATTTATGTTACTAGAGGTATCTACAAAGATAAAAATGTTGTTCAAATTGGTACTGCTCAAAAAGATAAAGCAATTGAAAAAGCAGAACAAATAATTGGAGTTCCAAAAGACTCTATGATTAGAATTGGTGATTGTGGTGATATACGAGGTAATGACTATTCTATGTTAAATTGCGAACAAGGTTATAGTGTAGATAAAACAAGTGAAAGTATTAATTCTTGTTTTCCTATATTTGATGATAACGGTATTATATTAAAAGGAATAGATGCTACTTTATTTTTAATTCAAAAAGCAAAAATTTTACCTACTGTTTGTTTGGAAAAGGCAAATAAAAAAGATTATTTACATAATTTTGCAAGTATAGAAAAAAATATAGTTTTGGGGAGAAATAAACTTTTAAATAAATATAATGAGATTATTAATACAAATTTTAATGATATAAATGGATTAGACAGTTTATTTGATAAATATAGTGGCAGCATTAAAATTCCAATGTATGAGTGGGAGTTATTAAAAGACAATTCATTAAAAGAATTATGGTCATCATCTAATAATGGAAATTTAAAATATGCAATTAGAGATGATAACAATTATCTTTTAAGAGGTTCTGATACATATTATTATTTTCTTTCAAATAGAATATGCATTAATGGTAAAGATATTACTTCAAAAGAAGATGTAAGAAATTGGCATAATAATTATTTAGGTTTTTTAAAAGATTCATTAACTGCTTTGAAAAATACAGATAATATTAATGATAATATAAATAAAAAATTAATACTAGGTATCTTAGATAATTGCAGAAATGTTTTATTAACCATACTAAATCACAAATTAGTTTCTAATTATTTTAATGAAAATATTTTATTAGATATATCTTCAAGTGAAAATGAAACCTTCAAATGTATTTATAAAAATCTTATGAATGTTGAAAAGTTAATTAGCAATATATGTTTTAAAGATAGTTTTCGAATAAATATTAGTAATATTATGGAAAATGTAAATATTACGAAAAGTATTTTAAAAGATAATTTAGATTTAGAAAATAAGAATGAAGAGAAAGATGATTACTCTAAAGATTATAGAGCTTATAGAGAAATAGATAATTTTGGAGAAAATTATGTTGCAGTTTCAATATATGATGAAAAAAATAATAAAAATGAATTTATTAATTCTTGTGGATTAAGTTATGGTGGTATTGAATTGCCAATTATTTCTAAAATAATTAATCAAAATAAAGTTGAAAGATTGTTATTATTAAAATTTAATAAAGAAGTGTCTGGCTATACAAATAAACAATTACTTGATTTAAGAAAATTTAACGTAAATGATTTTGGAGGATTAATTGGAGCGAAAGATATTTCTAGATCTAGTATAGATTTATTTGATGATAATGTATTAACAGGAAAAACGTTACAATTAGCAATTAATTCATTATATGACTTTGATATTAATGTTAAAAATGTATGTATAGTTAGATACCCAAGCATCAATAGAATAGACCAGATGTTCTTAGAAAATACCGCTGCTGTTGATTATAATTTATTTTTTGATTACATATATGGATTATGTTTTTATAGTCCTTACAGTTGGAAAGATAATGAATGGGAAAATATAAATGGAAAAATTGATTATACTGATTCATTGGGGATTTTCGACTTAAATAG
>CANQLF010000011.1 GCA_947624635.1 uncultured Bacilli bacterium
TATAATCACAGGAAATCCAATTACACCAAAAGAGATAAGATATAAATATTTACCATTATTAGGAGATTATTATATAAGTTTATATGCTTATAATATGGAAACAGTATTAGCAGAAAAAATTGAAACAATTTTAAATAGGCTAGAATTAAACGGAAGAACTAGGGATTTTTATGATGTTTATTTAATTTACACAAAAGAGTGGAAAAATATTAATATTAATCATTTTAGGGAAGCAATTAATAAAACATTTGCTAAAAGAGAATATACAGGAGATCCATATGAAGCATTAGATATTATAAGAAATAGTGATGCATTAAAAGAAAGATGGAATAAATATCAAAAGAACTTTGTTTATGCAGAAGGTATAGAGTTTGATGAAGTAATGAATTGCTTAGAAGAATTTATTGACATAATAGTACCAGAGACTGTATAAAACAAAATAAATTTTACTACATAAAATTTAAAATAAATATTAGTAAATTAGAATATATCCTCCCATTAGAAATTTAATTAAAATAATAAATTATAGCATCAAGAATTACTAAAAAGTAAATTTTTGCAAATTAAAATATTGATATTTATTTTAAAATATGATATTATGTATACAAATGAAGGAGACTTCATAAAATAAAAAGAGATACACTTGATTTTGTGTTGTTAGGTGTTTCTCTCAGATGTTGGTTGATCGAAACACCGTTATAGCAAGTTGACGGTGTTTTCTCAGGTTAATCTCTGTTCTTAAGAATCAGAATAGTGTATAACACTATCATAGCAAATGCTACTAATAATTCCATAACTAGAGCTATTATTTTCTTGCTTTCCATTTGAATTGTGTTATACTTATAATAGAGGTGAGAGATAAATTGAAAAAAGATATTAATTATTATAGAAAATTGTTGCATATTGATACAATCACATTACTAATTATTGATTTATCATTTATAATAATAGGATTCATACTTGGAACATTATTAAATTCTGATGATGTTGTCGGTATAATAGTTTATTCACTACTATATTTAGGCTTCATAATAACTTTATTATGTAACAAAAAAGAAATACAAAAATTTGTAGGCTATTTATGTATTTTCTTAGGGATTATAATGTTTATTCCAGCTTTGTTTGATGGTTCTTTATTTTCAATAGTATATTTAGCTTTTGGAATAATATACATTATTCATTCTATTAAATACTTAAATGCATTTAAGCAAGAAAATATAATAAAAGATGACACTAAAGAAAAAATATTATCTAAATTATTACCTATACTAAGTATAATACTTAATTTTATTACATTATTATTAATATATAAAGTATTTAGACATACTCCAATAATTAAATTAATTGTAGGAATTATTTTTTCTGTATGTGCACCTATATTTTCAATTATTAGCATTAAAAATAAAAAAAATGCCTATAAGTATATTATCTTAATAATATCTATATATATGAGTTTTATGACTATTATTGGCACTATTCAAAAAGTTAAAACAGAATTTATAAATAATAATCATTGTATAAATCAATATTATATGAAGTAATTAATTATATTATTTTAAATTACTAAAAAGTAAATTTTGCCAATTCAAGTATTGATATTTATTTTAAAATGTGGTATTATGCATATGGATGAAGGAAACTTCATAAAATAAAAAAGAGATACATTTAATTTTGCATTGTTAGGTGTATCTCCATAGAATTATGGGTGAACACCTAATTGGTGTTCTTTTGTTATCTCTTGTTGTTTAAAAATTTGTCCATTGCTAAAATAATTAGCAACGTCATGATTAAATATTCCATTAGATAAAAATCCTCTAAAATATACTTTCATTAAATTTTTATTTCCCATGAAGATCACCTCCTGTTTGAATTAATATAATTCATATGGAGGGAACACCTAACTATCAAATGTATCTCATAAGTTAATTATACAGTAACTTTATAAATTAATCAACAGTAAATTTTAAAAATTAAAGTATTGATTTATTAAATAAAATATGGTATTATGTATACAGATGAAGGAAACTTCATAAAATAAAAAGAGATACACTTGATTGTGGTTGTTAAGTGTTTTCTCAAATCAATGATGTTGTGCTTAAAGAAAACACCGTTTCAAAAGATGATTCGGTGTTTTCGTTTAAGCTAGTCTTGCTTAAGGACTATGATAGTACAAAGTACAATAAAAGCAAAAGCTATTACTAATTCCATTGGAATTTATCCTTTCTATAACGTATATCATCATAGAAATCACCTCCTGTTCTCTAAAAAAATAATTGAACAAGAGTAAAACACCAACTATCAAATATATCTCATAAGTTAATTATATAGTAACTTTGCAAATTAATCAAAAGTAAATTTAAAAATAAACTAATAATTTTTTGGAAAAATTCAGAAATTTATTAGTTCATTTTTTTCAAACTCAACTATTGGTATGTTTACTTTTATTCTTATTAAATTTACAATAATATTAAGGAGGAAGATTATATGAATCAAACACGTATTGGAAAATTTATAGCTGAGTGTAGAAAAGACAAAAAATTAACACAAGCACAATTAGCCCAAAAATTAAATGTTACTGATAGAGCTATATCTAAATGGGAAACAGGAAAATGTTTGCCAGATTCATCTATAATGTTAGAATTATGTAATGAACTTGGTATTAGTGTAAATGAGTTATTAAGTGGTGAAAAAATAAAAATGGATAATTATAATGAAAAATTAGAACAAAATTTAATTGAAATTATACAACAAAAAGAATTAGCTGATAAAAAATTATTAACAACAGAAATTATAATGGGTGTAATAACTGTAATTATGTATTTAGCTTTAATTTTATTTTCATCATTTATAAACATAGATGATTTGATTAGAATTTTAATAATAATTATATCTACTGTTATGCTTTTTGTTGTATGTTTAATACTTGTTCAAATAGAACAGGTAGCGGGTTATTATGAATGTAAAAAATGTGGGCACAAATATGTACCAGAATATAAGCAAGTTCTCTTTGCAAGGCATATTGGAAGAACTAGATATATGAAATGTCCAAAATGTAAAGGAATGAGTTGGCAAAAGAAAATTATTACTAAACTGTAAATTTTATTTATCGTTCTATTTACAAGAAATTAATAAAGATATATAATTATATTATAAGTTAATTGTATGTAAATAGGAGGGACTTTTATGGGTAATTTATTAAATAATTTAGAAATAGGTGATATAATCTGGGCAAAAAGATATAAAACAATTAAAGATAAAAACAAAATAAAAGAAGGTCATAGAGAAAGTCCATTTGTCATAATAAGAAAAACTAATAAAAGAATATTTGCTTTAATGTGTACAAGTAATGGAAAAGGTGGAGTTAATCATTTAAAACTTAAAATATCTTCAGTAAAAGAAGATAAAGAAACTTTTGTTTATTTTGGAGAAACTTATACTATTAATGAAAAAAATTTTATAAAAAAAATTGGTAAGATAAATGATTCTGATTTAACAAATATTAAAAAGATATTATGCGCAAATAAGGAATTTTTAAAACTTAAGCACATAAATATTAATGAGTTAGATATATCATTTAATTATGGTGACATTATAACAGATGGTAATATTATCTATTATATTAAAAAAATAGATAATGAATATTTATATTGCAATATTTTAAATAGATCTAAAAAACCTAAATGCAAAATAATTATAAATAAAGAAAACTATTCTATAGATGTAGGTAGTATTCATAAATTACCTCTAAATAATAACTTTAAACTTATAAAAGTATGCGATATAGATACTAAAAATAAAATAAAAGAATATGAAATAAAAATAAATACTAAATTAGAAAAAATGAAACATTTGGAAACTGGTGAGGTAATAGAATACAATAATCAACTATATTACACATTTAATAGATATAGAAATTATATGTTATGTTATAAAATATGTCATGTAGATAACAATATGATTGTTTTAAATATATTTGGTAAAAAATATTATACTAATTTCGAAGAAGAAAAAATAGAAGTTAATAATAAAATTAAAATATTATATTGTCTAAGTGATTATGAAATAAAATTAGTTAAAAATACTAAGAAAAATTATGATTTAAAAAAGAAAAATAAAAAAAGTTATAGTGAATATACCAAAGGTAAAATGGTAATTAATTATAAAACATTAGATAGATTTATTATATTAAATAGAATAAACAATATTATTACTATGGTATCTACTATAGATAACAAATATGTTGAATATGATTTAACATCAAATAATGATAACCCTTATCAAATATACGATAAAATGAATAATTTAGAATTTAAGTTATATGTTAAAAATAATTTACAATTTTCAAAAATAGCTAATATAAATAGTATTTAAATTTTGAAAAAAATTTAAGATATGTTATGTTAAAAGTATTGATTTATCATAAAATATAATGTATTATATATGTGTTGCCAATTCCTAGTGGATAAAAATACTCCTTTTTTACCACTCAGAATTAGGTGAATAAATAATAGATAAAGGAGGAATTATTATGGCATTAACAAAAGATGTTAAAGAACAAATTATAAAAAAGTTTGGAAAAGATGAAAAAGATACTGGTTCAGTTGAAGTTCAAGTAGCAATATTAACTGAAGAAATTAATACATTAACTGAACATTTAAAAACTCATATTCACGATTTTCATTCAAAAAGAGGTTTGTTAATGAAAGTAGGTAAAAGAAGAAACTTACTTGATTATTTAAAGAAACATGATGTAGTAAGATATCGTGAAATAATCAAAAAATTAGGATTAAGAAAGTAGGCACTTGTTTTTAAGTGTCTTTTAATTTAGATAGCGAGGTATGAAAAATGGAAAAGAAAGTATTTGAATTTGATTTCAGGGGAAGAAAAATAATAGTTGAAAATGGAGAAGTAGCTAAACAAGCAAATGGTGCAGTATTAGTAAGATATGAAGATACTGTGGTGCTTTCTACTGCAGTAGTAAGTAAGAATGCTAATATACTAGCTGACTTTTTTCCACTTATGGTTTTATATAATGAAAAATTATATTCAGTAGGTAAAATACCAGGTGGATTTATAAAAAGAGAAGGTAGACCTACAGAAAACGCAACACTTGCAGCACGTATGATAGATAGACCAATGCGTCCTTTATTTCCAGAAAATTTTAGAAATGAAGTACAAATTGTAAATACTGTTTTATCAGTTGATCAAGATAATTCACCAGAAATGACAGCCATGTTTGCATCAAGTCTTGCAACATGTATTAGTGAAATACCATTTGATGGACCTATAGCTGGTGTTAAAGTAGGAAGAGTTAACGGTGAATTTGTAATAAATCCAACAATAGAACAATCTGAACTTAGTGATATAGATCTTACTGTTGCAGGTACTAAAGATGCAATAAACATGGTTGAAAGTAGCGCAAAACAAGTAAGTGAAGATGATATGTTAGATGCTTTAATGTTTGGTCATGAAGCTATAAAAGAATTGATAGCTTTCCAAGAAGAAATAATTAAAGAAATAGGTAAACCTAAAATGGAATACGAAGTATTAGAAATATCTGATGAATTAAAAAGCGAAGTAGAGACTCTTGCTACAGAAAAACTAGATCAAGCACTTCGTATTAAAGATAAATTAGAAAAATATGAAACAATAGATAGAGTAAAAGCAGAAGTTGTAGAAAAATACGAGATTGAAAACCAATATTTAGGTGAAGATGAATTAACTGAACTTATTACAAAAGTAAAATTAGTATTAGAAAAAATAGAATATGAAATATTTAGAAGAATAGTAGTTAAAGAAAAAACAAGAGCTGATGGTAGAGCAATGGATGAAATAAGGCCATTGTCAGCAAGTATTGATATATTACCTAGAACACATGGTTCTGCACTTTTCACTCGTGGACAAACTCAAAGTTTAAGTATTACAACACTTGGGGCATTAGGTGAACATCAAATATTAGATGGATTATCTATAGAAGATGAAAAAAGATTTATGTTACACTATAACTTCCCAGCATTTTCAGTAGGAGAAACAGGAAGATATGGAGCTCCAGGAAGAAGAGAAATAGGGCATGGTGCTTTAGGTGAAAAAGCTTTACTTCAAGTAATTCCAAGTGAAGAAGAATTCCCATACACTATACGTGTAGTATCAGAAATACTAGAAAGTAATGGATCAAGTTCTCAAGCTAGTATTTGTGCAGGATGTATGAGTTTAATGGCTGCAGGTGTTCCAATTAAAACACCAGTTGCAGGTATCGCAATGGGACTTATTACTGATAATGATGATTATACAATTCTTACAGATATACAAGGTATGGAAGATCATTTAGGAGATATGGACTTCAAAGTTGCAGGAACTAAAAATGGTATTTGTGCATTACAAATGGATATAAAAATTAAAGGTATAACAAAACAAATTTTAAAAGAAGCATTAGCTCAAGCTAAAAAAGCTAGAATGCAAATACTTGATCTTATAACTAGTATAATTCCAGAACCAAGAAGTGAAGTTAGTAAATATGCTCCTAAGACAGTTACATTCATGATTAATCCTGATAAAATTAAAGATGTAATTGGTCGTGGTGGGGAAATGATTACTAAGATAATTCTAGAAAGCAGCAATGTTAAAAGTGTAAATGATGTAAACGCTGTTAAAGTAGATTTAGAAGATGATGGAAGAGTAATAATTTATCACAGTGACCAAGAAGTAATAGATAAAACAAAAAGAAGAATAGAAGAAATAGTAAGAGAACCAGAACTTGGTAAACTTTATACAGTAAAAGTATTAAATGTAGAAAGCTTTGGAGTGTTCGTAGAACTTTGGCCAGGACAAGAAGGATTTATACATGTATCACAATTAAGTGATAAACGTGTTAATCATCCAAGTGATGTAGTAAAACCAGGTGATATATTAGTTGCTAAGACTACAGAATACGATAAAAAAGGTAGAATTAATTTAACTTTAAAAATAGATAAAAACAATAAGAATAGCAAAGAAAAGTAAACGTTTCGTGAATTTTAAAATTTATTCTTTAAATTTATTGACATTTTTATCATAAATGGATATAATTAGTCATGTAATTAAAAAAAGGAAAGAAATTTTGTATCCACAAAATTCACCTGATTTCCATTTATATTAGGAAATAGGTTAGATGCCTAAAAAATAAAATAATTTAATAATTATGTTTTTATGGTGATATAAAAGTGGATACATTACGTATTCACTTTTTTAATGTTTTGGAGGTGTTTTTTATAGCAAACAATACTAAAGACGCATTAATTAATGGTCAAATCAAAGCTAGTCAAGTACTAGTAATAGGTCCAAATGGAGAACAAATGGGAGTTAAACCGATAGCCGATGCCCTAACATTAGCTGAATATGCAGGGTTCGATTTAGTTTTAATAAGTCCTAATGCTAATCCACCAGTGTGCAAACTAATGGATTACAATAAATTTAAGTATGAAAAAAACAAAAAACAAAAAGAAGCACAAAAAAAACAACGTGAAAATAATCTAGAAATTAAAGAATTTAGATTATCGCCAGTTATAGATGTGCATGACTTTAATACAAAACTTAAAAATGTTAGGAAATACTTAGAAAAAGGACATAAAATTAAAGTTTCTATTAGGTTTAAAGGAAGACAAATGGCTCATACTGAAATCGGACGCGATGTATTAGTTAAATTTGCAAATGAACTTACTGATATATCAACAGTAGAAGCTGCTCCAAAGATGGATGGACGTAGTATGTTTATGTTATTAGCACCAAACAAATAAGAATTAAGGAGGAAAAAACATGCCAAAAATGAAAACCCATAAAGGGACAAAAAAAGTATTAAATGTTAGAAATAGTGGTTCAATTAGTGTTGGACATCCAGGTTCAAGACATAACACTGGAAAGAAAAATATGAAATCAAATAGAAAGCATAGAGCTAGTTCTACATTAAATAAATCTGACTACAAGAGAGTTAAAAAATGGTGTCGTAACAAAACAAAGACACAAAAAAGTATTAAAACAAGCAAAGGGATATTTTGGTAGTAAGCATAGATTATATAGAACTGCAAAAGAACAACTTATGCATTCTGGAGCTTATGCCTATAGAGATAGAAAACAAAATAAAAGAAACTTCAGAAAATTATGGATTACAAGAATCAATGCAGCATGTAGATTAAATAATATTAGCTATTCTAAATTTATAGATGGACTTAACAAAGCTGATATTGAAATCAATAGAAAAATGCTTAGTGAAATAGCTATATCAGATGAAAAAACATTTTCTAAATTAGTAGAAACAGCAAAAAAAGCATTAGATGGTAAATTAGAAAAAACTAGTACAAAAGAAGTTAAAGAAGTAAAATCTGAAGTTAAAAAAGAAGTACAAGATTTATCAAAGTTAACAGTTGCTGAATTAAAAGAACTTGCAAAAGAAAAAAATATTGAAGGATATACTTCAATGAAAAAAGCAGAATTATTAGATGCTTTAAAATAAACACAAATAGGAATTTAAATGTCTAGTGCCTAATATTAGGTGGTATTTATTAGAACTATTTGGAAGTTAAAACGAAAGAGGAGGAATTTAAAATATGGCAGTAGTGTCAATAAGTAGTTTATTAGAAAGTGGAGTACATTTCGGACATCAAACAAGAAGATGGAATCCAAAAATGAAAGAATATATATATGGAGCTAGAGAAGATATATATATATTAGATTTAAATAAAACAGCTAAATTAATAGAAGAAGCTTATGCTGAATTAAAAAGTATAGCAGAACGTGGTGGAAAAGTGTTATTTGTTGGAACTAAAAAACAAGCACAAGAAGCTGCAAGAGAAGAAGCAACACGTTCTAATATGTATTATGTAAATGAAAGATGGTTAGGTGGAACATTAACTAACTTCAGAACAATAAGAGGAAGAGTAAAAAGACTAGAAGAAATAGAAAAAATGGAAACTGATGGAGTATTTGATGTATTACCTAAAAAAGAAGTAATCAAAATCAAAAAAGAATACGAAAAATTAAATAAATATCTATGCGGAATTCGTAATATGAGAAGATTACCTGAAGCATTAGTAATAGTTGATCCTAAAAAAGAAATCAACGCAATTAAAGAAGCAAGAAAATTACATATTCCAGTATTTGGAATTGTAGATACAAATTGTGATCCTGATGATGTTGACTATGTTATACCAGGAAATGATGATGCTGTAAGAAGTGTTAGAACAATACTTGGTGTTTTAGCAAACGCAGTAGTAGAAGTTAATGGTGGAACAATGGTTGACTATGTTAAAGATGCTGATAAAGAAATCAACATGGAAGAAGCATTAAGTAGAACACCTATTAGAAGAGATAATAGAGATAGAGGAAATAACTTCAGAAAAGATAATAAAAGACAAAATAAAAATAATTTCAAAAAGGAAAATAAAGAAGTTAAAAAAGAAACTCAAAAGAAAGAAGTAAAAGAATCTAGCGAAGTTATAGAAGACGCTAAAAAAGAAGTTAAAGAAGTTAAAAATACAGCTAAAAAAGTTGTAGAAAAAGAAACTAAACCTGAACCTAAGGCTGAATCAGATAACGATATGTCAAAATTAACAGTAGCAGTCTTAAAAGAAATGGCTAAAGAAAAAGGTATCGAAGGATACTCTAAAATGAAAAAAGATGAACTTATTAATGCATTAAGATAAGGAGGAAATTACTATGATTAGTGCACAAATGGTAAAAGAACTAAGAGAATCAACTGGTGCAGGAATGCTTGATTGCAAAAAAGCACTAGAAGCAACAAATGGGGATTTTGATGCAGCTATAGACTGGCTAAGAGAAAAAGGTATGTCTAAAGCAAAGAAAAAGGAATCAAGAATTGCAGCAGAAGGCTTAACAAACATATTCATTGATAACAACAAAGCAGTTATATTAGAAGTAAATTCAGAAACTGACTTTGTTGCTAAAAACGATGAATTCAAAAAATTGGTTGAAACAATTGGTAAGACTATTTTAGCAGGTAATCCTAAAACTTTAGAAGAAGCAAATGCCTTAGAAAGTGATGGAGTTAAAGTTAGTGATTTAGTTGTTAACGCAACTGCTAAAATAGGAGAAAAAATCTCATTTAGAAGATTTGAAGTAGTAGAAAAAGAAGATAATCAAGAATTTGGTGCATACCTACATATGGGAGGAAGAATTTCTGTATTAACAGTAGTAGAAGGTGCAAACGCTGATGTTGCAAAAGATGTTGCAATGCAAGCTGCTGCAATGAGTCCTAAATATGTAACTAAAGAAGATGTTCCAAATAGTGAACTTGAAAAAGAAAAAGCAATTTTAAAAGAACAAGCAATTAATGAAGGTAAACCTGCAGAAATTGCTGAAAAAATGGTAGCAGGTAGAATTCAAAAATTCTATAAAGAAATATGCTTAGAAGAACAACCATTCATTAAAGATGGAGATATTTCAGTTTCTACTTATGTTAAAAATAATGGTGGTAAAATAGTAAGCATGACTCGTTATGAAGTTGGAGAAGGAATAGAAAAAAGAAAAGATGATTTCGCAGCAGAAGTTATGAGTCAAATAAATAATGCATAAAAAAATTTAATGGAGTAATAAATAATGAAGAAAATAATGTATAAAGATAGAAAGAAATATATAATTAGGGGAAGCATATTATTAATTTTAGGTATTGTCGCTTTAGTAGGAGTTATCTACTTTAATTTCTTTAATAAAAGTGATAAAAATCCATTTGAAAAAGATAATACTGTTACTGATTCTGTAAAATTTAAGAATGAGTATGAAAAATTAAATAATAAAGAAATGAAAGATGATGTAAATTATTTATCCATATCAATCGATAAAAAAAATCCTGTTAAATATATTTTAGATAAAGAAGTATCAGATTTCTTAACTGAAGGAACTGGAATAATTTATTTTGGTTATCCAGAATGCCCTTGGTGTAGAAATGCAGTACCAGTACTAATGGATGCTTTAAAAGAAAAAAACATTAATGAGATTTATTATTTAAATGTTAAAGATATTAGAGATGAAAAGAAATTAGATGAAGATGGCAAAGTAAAAGTTACAAAAGAAGGAACTAGTGTATATAAAACTATACTTGAGAAATTAAATGATAGTTTAAGAGTATATGAAGGACTAAATGATGAAAACATTAAAAGACTTTATGTACCTGCAGTATTCTTCTTAGTAAATGGAGAAGTAGTTGACGTTAATTACGCAACCGTACCCAGTCAAACTAATCCAATGATACCTCTAAATGAAGAACAATATAAAGAACTTAAAAATATTTATCTAGAAAATATAGATAAAGTATATAATTATAATTGTACTGGAGGATGTTAAGAGCTACTAATGCTCTTTTTTTCTTTGATTTACAATTTATGTTATAAATGATAAAATTATTACAGGTGATGAATATGCTAGTTTCAGATAAATGGAAAGAATATAAAATATTAGATATGGCTGATGGTGAAAAATTAGAAATGTGGGGTAAATATAAATTTTTAAGACCAGACCCACAAATAATTTGGAAAGAAAAAACTAATCCTAATTTATGGAATAATATTGATGCTCATTATCATAGAAATAACAAAGGTGGAGGTTACTGGGAATATAAGAAAAATATTCCAGAAACTTTTACAATTAATTATAATGATTTGAAATTTAAAATAGGATTAATGGGATTTAAACATACAGGTTTATTTCCAGAACAAGCAGTCAATTGGGATTATTTTATAAATAAAATTAAAAAACAAGATAGAAAAATTAAAGTATTAAACTTATTTGCTTATACAGGAGGCGCGACTATTGCTTGTGCATCTGCTCATGCAGAAGTAGTACATATTGATTCATCTAAAGGAATGGTTAGCTGGGCAAAAGAAAATTTAGAATTATCTAATCTTACAAATGAACATGTTAGATTCATAGTTGACGATTGCATTAAATTTGTTAAAAGAGAAATAAGAAGAGGAAATAAATATGATGCAATTATAATGGATCCTCCAAGTTATGGTAGGGGAAGTAATGGTGAAGTTTGGGATATCGAAAAAGATTTATTTCCACTATTAGAATTATGTATGCAACTATTAAGCGATAATCCTTTATTTGTACATATTAATTCCTATACAACAGGATTAGCTATGGGTGTTTTAAACAATATTTTAAAGCTTACAGTAGCTAAGAAACACAAGGGAATAATAACAGTTGATGAGATAGGCTTGAAGCAAGAAAATAGCGATATAATACTTCCTTGTGGTGTATATGGAAGATGGGAAAATAATGAATAATTTAAAAATTTTATATGAAGATAATCACATAATAGTAGTTATAAAAGATGCTGGAATACTATCACAAGCTGATAGTAGTAATAATATAGATATGCTTACTATTATTAAAAAATATTTAAAAGAAAAATATAATAAACCAGGCAATGTATACCTAGGTTTAGTTCACAGACTAGATAGAAATGTCGGGGGAGTAATGGTGTTTGCTAAAACAAGTAAAGCAGCATCTAGATTAAGTAATCAAGTAAGAAATAAAGAATTTAAAAAAGAATATATCGCAATAGTAGATGGAATATTAAATGATAAAAAAGGTCATTTAGAAGATTATTTAATAAAAGATGGAAAAGAAAATAAGAGTAGGGTAACTAATAAAGAAAACGGGAAATTATCCATATTAAATTATGAAGTATTAAAAGAAGATAAAAACAAAAATATAAGTCTACTTAAAATAGACTTAAAAACAGGTAGACACCATCAAATAAGAGTACAGTTATCTAATTATGGTTATCCAATACATGGAGATAAAAAGTATAATAAAAATAGTACATCTGATAAGCTATATTTATATGCATATAAACTATCTTTTTATCATCCGACAACAAAGGAATATTTAACATTTACAAATTATCCAAAAGAAAATTTATGGAATATAATGAAATAAAGAATCACTATTTTGAAGTGACTCTTTTATTTAAAATTTCATAAATTACTAAACACAATACTGATATTACTATAGTTATTATTCCTGATATCATAAATGATGTCATTATATTATTAGAAAATGGACTTATTAAAAATTTAGGGAATGTTGCAACTTCTTCTACTAAAAAATTTGTTATAGGATTTACTGATACAGTAAAGATAAATGTAAATATTGTAAGTGTTAATAAAGTATTTCCTATATATAATAAATATTTATTTTTATTAAACTGAATTAATATTAAAGCTATAATACATATTATTGAAATAATAATTAAAAATGTTCTAGTAGAATTACTTATAAATGTTTTAATAATATTTAATATATCACTAGGTATCACATTACCAATAACAATAGTATTAGACATCTCATCTATTACTTTATATGAGTATTCATCAGCTAAACTTTTAACATCTTCTTTTTGCTTGCTAGTTAGTTTATCATTATTATTTACATATTTGTTAACCATTTCATCAAATTTTTCTTTAACTTCTGCCTGTTTCATTAAAGTATCATTATTTAAAGCATTATTCGCACTATCTGAAACATAATATGCAATAAATTCTTTTACTTCATCAGAGTTTAGTATTTCATCAACTGTTTCTTTATCTACATTGTATTCTTCTGCAGTTGAGTATACTTCGTTTAAAGCGCTATCATATTGTAATTTACTAGGTGATGTTTCTTCATTTTCTATTTGCTTTGTTAAATCGATCTTTTTAGTTATATTTTTAATATTATTTTCATTAAACATACTTGATGTAATAATACTTAATTCAAGTAAAAATAGGCTAAAGAATAATATTATAGATATAACTATTGAAATAAACTTTTTCATATATATTACTTCCTTTCAAAATTTATAAAAGTAAAAGATACTTTCAGATTAATTTTATATTATTATTCTATTCTAGTCAAATATTTATATACATTATGTTCATTAATATTCAAAAAGTAATACTAATATAAAGAATATTATAGATTATATGTAAAAATTTTTGACTTAATAATTTTATTATGCTATATTTTTATGAGAAAGAGAGAGATTATATATGGCAAGTTTAACAAGTACTATAAATATAAATGTAGACAAACACTTAAAGGAAGAAGCTACCGCAATTTTAAAAGATTTAGGTTTAAATATGAGTACATTTATTAATATGGCTTTAACTCAAGTAATTAAAAGAAATGGAATACCTTTTGAAGTGGTAAATCCTAAACCTAGCAAAGAATTATTAGAGGCACTACAAGAAGGTGAAGATATATTAAATGGTAAAATTAAAACAAAAGGATATCATAATGTTAAGAAAATGATAGAGGACATATTAAATGAAGATCAATGTTAAAAAATAATAATAGAGAAATTATAATCTATAAATAGGTGATACAATGACAGCTGATTTATTAAGAAAAATAATTGGTAAAAATATTAAATATAATAGATTATTAAATGGCTATACACAAGAAAAATTTTGTGAAAAAGTAGCTATAAGTGTTACTCATTTAAGAGAAATTGAAAATGGTAAAATCAATATATCTCTAAATAAATTATCTGATTTTATTAATATTTTAAATATTACTGATATTAAAACATTATTAGATGATAAAGTTTTATCAGTGAAATTTCCAGATAATATTAATAAATTTAATGAATGGAACTGTTAATTTATGAGAAATTTGTATGCTATGTGTATTCTACTTGTATGCTACCGATCCAAAATCATTAATATTTCATCAATTAATTTAAAGACACAAAAATAAAACAAACTCTTATATTATAAGGGTTTGTTTGTATTCTAAGTGGTGTCCCGCCCGAGGCTCGAACTCGGGACCCTTTGATTAAAAGTCAAATGCTCTACCAACTGAGCTAACGGGACAAAAACAAATTATTGGCTGCCTCGGCTAGATTCGAACTAGCGCATGTCAGAGTCAAAGTCTGATGCCTTACCGCTTGGCTACGAGGCAATCTAAATGGTGGAGAGAGATGGATTCGAACCATCGAACCCGAA
>CANQLF010000012.1 GCA_947624635.1 uncultured Bacilli bacterium
GCTGATTTAACAAAAGAAAATATAAAAGAAACTTTTAATAATGAATATATAATGAAACTTAGGGAAAAACACATCAATGGTAATGTAAAAGGAACCATATGTGATAATTGCATCAATAATAATAAAGAGATTCCCATTCCTCTTGTTAAAAAACTTTGTAAACTAAATAATTATAATACATTTTGTAATCATTTAAAAAGTATTAAAAAGGAGTGATAAACCAAATGAAAGCCATCAAGGATTTTTTAAAAAAAGAGATAAAAGATAATATGTTTGATAGAGAACTATTTGGAATAAAATATTGGGAATTTGTACGAGTTCCGATTTCATTTGAAGTTAATACTGTAATAGAAAACTCTTCAAGTATGTTTGCAAAAAACAAATTAAGTATTAAGAGATATATTCCAAATATAAAGACTTTTAATAATTATTTTTTAAAGAAAAGAAAGGCAGATATTTTATTTATATCCCAATCTAGAAGAGCTAATTATAAAGGAAAATTTAGAAATAATTATATTGATTATTATATTGACTATTTAAAAAAGGACTATGAAGTTTTAACTTTAGAAGAACCAGCATGGAGCTCTTTATCTATATCTAATAGAGCACATGAATTTCCAATTTACACAGATAATGTTTTTTTTACTGATTTTCATGAGATAGCTTTTATTATAAAAAGAACTTTATATAAATTTTTTCGTTATAATAAATATAGAAAGATAGTAAAAGAATATTATAATGTTAGAAAAATAGTAAATTCTTGGTATAATTCTGATAATATAAACTTTAAAAAGCCATTTGTAAATACATTAATAAGATTGTGCATTGATAAAAAATACATAAAAAGATTATTGAAAAAAATAAATCCAAAAATAGTAATGTTACATTATATGCCATCAAATTTTAAAGAAATGCTAATAATGGAATGTAATAATCAAAATATAACTACAATAGAAGTTCAGCATGGAACTATAACCAAAGTTGATCCATTAATAAATAAATGTTTTGATGTAAGTAAATTAAATGCCATGACTAAATACATATTTAGTTTTGGTGAAAATCAAGTTAATAAGTATGCATTATCAATAGAAAATACTAAAAATGTTATACCCATAGGTTTTCCTTTTTTTGAAGAAATAATGAAAAAAATAAAACAAAAAAGAAAAAAATATATATTGGTTATAAGCCAATCTACGATTGGTAATGAAATGGCCAATTTTACTTCTGAATTATCAAAACTCTTGATAAATTCAAACATAAAAATTATTTTTAAATATCATCCAAATGAAATGTCTCGTGATTATCAATGTTTAAAAAAGAGTAATATAATAGAAATAAAAAATGAAAGAAGTATATATGATATACAAAGTGAAAGTATTTTACAAATTGGATCGTATTCGACATCTTTGTATGAAGGTTTTGCAATGAAAGTACCAACTTTAATTGTCAAAACAATGTTTGGTTCAATTGAAACTGTTGATATATTTAATAATATTACAAAGGGGGTATATTTTATAAATAGTCCTAATGATGTTTTAAAATATATAGATAAAAAAAATATAATACCAGATGATAAAGATATAGAAAAATTATGGCAAAAAAATGCAAAAATAAATTTGATTAAAAATATTAAAAAAATAATGGAGGAAGAAAAATGGAATTAGTAGATGTATATGATGAAAGACATGAAAAACTAGGATATACAAAAGAAAAGAAAAAATTAGAAATAGGAGAATTTAGATTATCTTGCTTTGTATGGATAATTAATGATAATGGAGAATTACTTATCCAACAGAGATTAGCAACAGCTAAAAAATGTCCTAATATGTGGGAAACAGCATCTGGTGGTGCAAAAAATGGAGAAAGTGGAATTGATGGATCAATAAGAGAGTTACAAGAAGAATTAGGCTTAAAAGTTAATAAAAAAGAATTGAAATATATTGGAACTTTTGCCAGAACAAATGATTATGTTGAAGTTTTCTTATTAAAGAAAAATGTTAAAATCGATAATTTAAAACTTCAAGAAGAGGAAGTACAAGCAGCAAAATGGGTAAAAATTTCAGAATATGAAAAATTAATTAAGGATGATAAAGCCTGTGATACAAGTTTTAATATGTTTAAAGAATACTATAATAAATATTATAATAAATATGTTGTGTTTATAGATGGGAAGCCAGTATTAAAAGAAATTGAAAATTCTTAAAATTCATAGAGTATTGCATATTTTTTAATAATGGTATAAAATAGCATTTGAATTTTTATATATTATTTTATGGTGCATATATGGAGGGGATTATATATGGATGAATTGTTAAAAGAAAAAGAAACATTAAAAGAAACATTAAAAACTGTTGAAAAATTACTAATAAAAGAAAAGGATGAATACAAAAAAATATTTAGTAACTTTTCTGGAAGTAGAGAGGAATTATGGGATATTACTGATAGAATGAAAATTCATATCAAAAATTTAGAAGTGTCACTAGATAAACCATATTTTGCCAGAATAGATTTTACATATGATGACGATAATAAAACGCAAGTAGTGTATATTGGAAAGAATGGTATAATGGATGATACCAATATAGTAGTAACTGATTGGAGAGCTCCAATAAGTTCTCTATATTATGATGCTGAAGTTGGTAAATGTAGTTTTGAAGCACCAGAAGGTATTATAACTGGTAATATGGATCTTAAAAGACAATATGAAATAGAAAAAGGAGAATTATTAGAATATTTTGATGTTGATTTAGTATCAAATGATAGTTTATTACAAAAATATTTAAATACTAATAATGATTCTAGATTAAAAAGTATAGTAGCAACAATACAAAAAGAACAAAACGAAGTAATAAGAAAAGCATTAAATGATAATCTAATAATACAAGGTGTTGCAGGTAGTGGTAAAACTACAGTAGCTCTTCATAGAATAGCGTATCTAGTTTATAATTATATGAAATCTATTAAACAAAACCAATACTTAGTTATTGGACCAAATCCTGTGTTTATTAAATACATTAAATCAGTTCTACCAGATTTAGATGTATCAGGTGTAGAACAAAATACATTTGAAGGTTTTGCTAAAACTTATATCGGAGAAGATATAAACATAAACTCCTCTGATAGAAAAGTTAATGCAAGTATATCTGGAAAATTAAGTAATGACGTTGATAAATTTAAATCATCAATGAAATATAAAAATATGATAGAAAAATTTTTAAATCTATATTTTCATAGTATTACTTCTAAAGATTTAATGATAGATGGTTTTAAAGTATTATCTAGTAAGAAAATAAGTGAAATATTTGAATCTACAAATGGTAACTTTAATACAAGTTTAAATAGCAGAATTGAAGTAACTATTGATAAATTATGTAAATATATAAGTGAAAGAAATGATAGAATTTTATCTAACTATAATGATTATTCATATGAATTATTTGAAAAAGCAACAAATGAAAATGATAGAAATAAATTAAGAAAGAAATTTGCTAAAGAAAGAGAAGAAATAAAAAAAGATTGTAGATCAACTATTAGAAAGTACTTTAACAAAGCAACATTATCTATTACTAAATTATATAGAGTATTTATAGATTCAATTAAAGATTTTGATATTTATGGATATGAAAATATAGATATTATTAAAAAACAAACTTCAGCAAACATAAAGAAAAATAACTATGATTTTGAAGATTTAGCAGCTTTAATGTATATTAAACAAATGGTATCTCCTGATAGAGATTACAATAAATATAAACATGTAGTTATTGATGAAGCACAAGATTTAGGAGAATTCAATTTCTATGTACTTAAAAATATTTTACCATTCGCAACATTCAGTATATTTGGTGACTTAGCTCAATCTATATATGACTATAGAGGTGTTGATAATTGGGAAGATGTAAACAGCATAATGTTTGATAACAAAGGATCTATAGTTCATTTTAATAAAAGTTATCGTACTACTTCACAAATAATGAATGTAGCAGATGAAGTATCAGATAGTATTGGACTAGGGAAATCAGATTTAGTTGTAAGACAAGGTAATCCTGTAAGTTTTAATCAAGTAGAAGAAAAAGATAATATTCCAAGTTATATTATTAAAAAAATTCAAGATTTTAAAGATAAAGGTTACAAAACAATTGCAGTTATAAGTAAAACAGAATTAATGTCATACTGCATAAACGATGATTTAATTGACAATGGATTATCTATTCCTAATATTTCTATTAGTGATGATTTAACTGATGATAGATATAGTGTATGCACTATTTCAAATCAATTAGCTAAAGGACTAGAGTTTGATGCAGTAATAGTTAATGGGGCTTCTGAAGAAATATACTCATCTAATAGTAGTTTAGATATGAAATTATTATATGTAGCTATAACAAGAGCTCTACATGAACTTGATATTATATATAGTGGTGAAATAACAAAACCATTACAAAAATTTTTAACAACTAAGCACAAGGTTTAATAATCTATTGTGCTTTTTGTGATATAAAAAGGAGTGATAAAATGTTACCAGTTAATATTTATGAACTTGGAACAGTAGATGATAGCGTTCTAACTAGAGTAGTGTGTGTATCAAGGTATAAGGATAAATGGGTTTATGCAAAACACAAAATTAAGAAAACTTGGGAAATACCTGGAGGTCATATTGAACAAGGTGAAACATGGCTTGAAGCAGCTAAAAGAGAAATGTATGAAGAAACAGGAGCTATAGATTTAGATATAGAACCAATTTGTCTTTATTCGATTTCCTCATATGGGCTTTTATGTTATGCAGAAATCAAAAAATTTGAAAAAATACCAGATTTTGAAATGGAAGAAATAGGATTCTTCGATGATGAACCAGATAATCTAACATATAAAGAATCTCATCATTTATTTTTAGAAACAGTAAAAGAAAGGAAGGGTTTATAAATGAGAAGACCACACCAAATATTAGCCTTTCCATACAAAAAAGATAAAGATGGAAAATACTTATATGCATGTTTTTGCAGAACAGGTAAAAATGAAAGATGGCAAGGAATAGCTGGTGGAGTAGAAGATGGTGAAACACCAATGGAAGCATGCAGAAAAGAATCTTATGAAGAAGCAAAAAAATAATTTTATTGTTGACTTTTACAAATAAAAATAGTAGTATTTATCTTAAATTAAAGCAACTGAAGATAATTAATCAAAAATAGTTTAATATAATATTTACTATTTTTTAGGAAGAAGGGTTTTAAATGAATAAATTTGAGATTAATTTAAACCTTTATAGAAGCTTTTACTATGTTGCAAAATACGAGGGATTTACCAAAGCCAGTACTCATGCAATGTTGTCTCAATCATCTTTAAGTACAAATATTAAAATATTAGAAGAGAGCTTAGAAACTAAATTATTCTATAGAAAAACAAATAATTTAACATTAACAAAAGAAGGGAAAGCTTTATTTTCGAAATTAGAAGAAGTCGTTAATATATTAAATAAGGATATTGAACAAAAAGAATTAAACATAGGTTGTTTAAGAGTTATAGCTGATAATTATTTAGATGACACTATCCAAAAATTTAAACAACAATTTAAAGATATTACTATTAATTTTAATTTTTCAAAAAATACTGAATTATATCAAATGTTAAAAAAAGATGAAATTGATATAATTATAAGTAGATATCCACTATTTTATAAATTTGACAATTATATAACTGTAGAAAAAATAAAAGATACTGAAAATGTATTTGTTTGTTCTAAAAGTTTTTTTGAGAAAGAAAAAGAAAAAATGGAATCAGAAAATTATGTGTATCCACTAATTTTACCAGATAGTTCAGAAAAAAGAAGAAAAATAGAACAATATTTAATTGACAATGATATTAATTATAATGTAGATATCGAAATACCAAATTCAAATTTGGTAAAAAAGTTAATATTAAAAGATATAGGAATAGGATATATCAATAAAAAATATGTGGAAGAAGAACTAAAAAATAATGAAATGATAATAGTAGATAAATTTAAGAATATACCTTTAGATAATATTACAATAATATATGATAGCAAAAAAAATAATTATATTGTAGATACTTTTGTTAAAATATTTAAGGAAACTATTTAAAATTCCAATAGTTGATATTTAAAATTCATATTAATATTTTATTGAATTGTGTGATAAGATTTTTTTAGAGGATGTGATAATATGTCTAGAAAAATTTTATCATTTTACTTTGTTAGTGATGAAGATTAGGGGATCTTTGTCACTTTTTTTGAAAGGAGATTTTTTATGTTAGAATATTTTAAAACATTATCTAAAATGTATAACGTTTCTTTAGAAAACATCTTATCCATAGCGCTCAATAGGTATGGAATACTCATGGATGATATTGAAGATAACAGAATAAGATTTAACTTAAAACTTAATAATTCAAAAAAAGAAACTTTTTTTGCAGTATGTGTTAATACTTATGAAGATTCTAAATTTGTATTAAAAGATAACATATTATATTTAGAAAATAATCCAATAGGTACTGTAGACAACATAGAGAAAGATACATGTACTTCTACTTATTTTAGAAATAATAAAAAAGCAATTACATTTAATTCTAATTCAAGAAGTAAATGTGTCGGATGTAAATTTTGCGGGACATACAGTTTAACTGATGATGATTCAATAGATTTTTCTACTAAAGATAAAATTATAAATTTTTATCAAGAGCTTCTTGAAGAAAACAAAATAGAAAGTATGAATAAGGTTGAAGATGTAACTATATGTACAGGATGTTTTGAAACTGAAGATGACTTAGTAAAACATTTATTGACAGTAAAAGAAGCTTTCAACGAAATGAATTTTAATGGAAGATTAAATTACATAGGATCCCAATTAAGAGATTACGATAAAATAAAAATGCTATCTAAAGAAATTGGTGATTTCGGAATATATTTAACTATAGAAAAATTCTTAGATAGAGAAAAATTTATGAGAAAAGAAAAAGCAAGTTTAACACTAGATAAAGCAAAAGAATTTCTAAATTATTGCTCATCAATTGGAATTACTACAACTTTCTTATATATTTTAGGATTAGAAGATTTAGATACTATCAAAAAATATTTCAATTATTTAAAAGATAGTATAAATAAATTTCCTATAATTCAAGTTTTTCAAGATTATACAAAAGAACAAGAAAATTATAGATGTGAACAAGGTAAAGATATAGAATACTACTTGAAAGCCAGAAAAATAATAGAAGATATTTTTAAAGATACAAATTTAAATCCAAAACTATGGGAATGTTTCAGAAGCTTATATTATGACGAAAATAAAGAAAAAGTAAAATGCAAAAAAATGATTATATAAAAAAATATTTTGAAGCAGCAAATTCCATAGTTATAAGTGAAATGTATTTGAAAGAATATTTAAATTCAAGTGAAATAACCGAAGAAGATTTAAAAAATTACAATCCTGGACATTTGGGATCTAGTATGTCAATAAATTTTATATTGTCTAACTTATATTTCTTTCTAAATGAAAAAAAATTAAATAGTAAATTAATTATAGGTACAGGGCATTCAGGAGTATCATTGTTAGCTAATTTATGGCTTAATGGTACATTAGAAATTTATGATGAAAGATATTCAAAAAATAGAGAAGGATTAAATAATTTAATATCTGACTTTGGAAAAAATATACGTTCTGAAATAAATCCACAATACCCAAAAACTATTTATGATGGTGGAGAATTAGGCTATTGTCTTGGAGTGGCATATGGATATGCCTTAAAAAGCGATAAGGATATAATACCTTGCATAATAGGTGATGGAGAAGCAGAAACAGGAACGTTAAGTTCATCTTGGCAATTAAATAAACTGCTTAAAACAAAAAGTAAAATTTTACCTATTATTAATTTAAATGGTTTAAAAATGGGATCTAAATCTTATTTATCATTATTAAGTAATGAGGAATTAAATGAATATTTTAAAATATTAGGTTATGATGTAGAAATAGTTGATGCATTAAATTCATATGATTTAAATAAATTGATTGATTCTATGCAATCAAAATTAAATAAATCATTAAATAAAGAGAATCCTTTAATAATATTTAAATCATTAAAAGGATTTACTCTAAAAGATTCATGTGGTATAACTTTTCAAGGAAAAAGGCAAGTACACAAAAACCCTTTACAAAATTTTGATAAAATAGAAAAATTAAAAATTGTAAAATCTTTTCTAAGTAGTTATGATAATAATATTTTTGATGTAAATGGGAACTTGCTAGAAATGTTTTCTAAATTTTCTATTATAGATACAGATGATTATAGTTGTTTAGTAAAAAAAGTTAATACTGATGCTGAAATTAAAAATCAAGATATAGAAAAGTTTGAGATATATCTAAATGAGGTTTTAAATAAAAATAATAGTTTAGCATTTTCTCCAGATGAAATACATTCAAATAAATTATCAAAAATAAGTGATAAAACAATTGAAATTTTAAATGAAAATTTATTACAGGCAATATATCAGGGATATACACTTTCAGGAAATGTTGGTTTTTACATAAGTTACGAAGGATTTATGCCAATAATAAGTAGTATGATTACTCAATACTATAAGCAATTAAAACAAAAATCAAATATTCCTAGTAAAAATAAAAATAATTCATTAAATTATATATTGACTTCGACATGTTTTGAAAATACGTATTCACACCAAAATCCTGATTTTGTAAATACATTACTTGAAAAGCCAGATGATAAATTTTACAATGTTTTTTATCCAAAAGATGTAAACAATTTAATAAAATGTATTGATTTTATGTTAGATACAAGAGATACTATTAATGTGGTAACAACATCAAAAAGACATACTAAATCATATCAAAATTATAATGATTCTAATATAGAAATAGAAACATTAATAGAATGTGATAATCCAGATTTAATATTATGCGCAACAGGTGATTATATGTTAGATAAATCTATTGATTTATATAATAATCTTAAAGATAATTACAATATTAAAATAGTATATGTTACTAAGCCACAAATTCTAAGTGTTAACAGTAACAGTTCATTAGATGACGTAATACTACGAAATTATTTTGATGATAACATTCCAATAATTTATTTGTTTATGGGATATGCAAGCAACATAAAATCACTAATTTACGAAAGAGGTCTAGATTGTACTGTATTAGGTTATAATGATGGTATTTCAAATTTTGGTAGCATAGATAATAATTTTGAACAAAATAAATTATCAACTGAATATTTAAAAAGTATTTGTGAAGAAAAAATAGATTCACATAAAAAAATTAAAGTATTGAGGAGGATGAAATATGAATAATTATGAGTTTTGGGAAGAATATTTAAAAAGAGTTAAAAAAGGCATTCGTAAATTGTGTAAAGAAAAAGATAAATTGCATATCGATTTACACATTCATTCAGATTATAGTGCGGATGGAAAACAAAGTGTAAATGAAATACTAGAAAGTACAAAATCTAAAGGATTTGACATTATTGCAATAACAGATCATGATTCATTAGATGCTTATGATGAGCTTTATAATTATGTTAAAGATAATCTTACAACTCCCATAGTAATTCCTGGTATTGAATTTACAATAGATAATAGAGAATATGGTAATCAATGTCATATGCTTCAATTATTTGTTAATCCTAAAGATAAAATTATTCAAAAAAATGTAAAAACAAATTATGATGCAATGTTTAATAGAAGTAAACTCCAATTTAAAAGATTAAATGATAATCTAGCTATTAAAGATATATTAAAAAATAAGAAGATAAATATTTCATATGATGAATATATAAATTACTTGTTAGACAATGATATGGTTCCAGAGTATGATACATTATGCTTTTATTTAATCGATAAATTTAAAAATAAGAAAATAACTACTTTTGATGTATTATCATTACTAGAAAAATATAACGAACAAGATGTATATGAAGATAGAAAAAAATTAAAAGATAAAGCATATAAAAGATTAAGAGTGAAATATGAAGTTAATAATTTAAATATGTATAATTCAAGATTTTTACTTTCTATGCTTGCAGTTAGAGAAGTAGATGATGATTGGTGGGATAAACCAAGTTCAGGAAGCTTATCTGTAAATTCATATGGCCAATTAAAAGTTGAAGATATAAATGAAAGATATAACATATATTTTGCGCATCCAACTGAAAAAAGTTTAGAAATAGTTGATAAAATTGTGAAGAAAAAAAATAATATTGTAGGATTAGAGATGAATATAAGAAATAATTATGAAAATATTGATAACTTCTACAAAATATTAAATAATAATAATCTAATTAAGATTATCGGTTCTGATAGTCATGATAGTTCACTAAAGTTTTATCAAGACATGGATTATTATTTAATAGATTCTGATTATTTTAAAAATATTTTAAATTAAAGCTTTCATTCTTTAGATTGGGGGATACGTAATGGAAAAAATAGATTTACATCTGCATACTAATTTTTCTGATGGTACTCTTACACCAGAAGAGTTAGTAGTTAAATCATTAAATAACAAATGTATGAAAATATCTATTACAGATCATGATTTTGCAGCCAATTATAGCTATCTTGAAAAAAAATATAAAATTCAAATTATTCCTGGAATAGAATTTAATACATCATTTAAAAATATGCACATATTGGGTTATGGAATTAAAAATATAGATAAAATTAATGATGACTTACGAAAAGTTAAAGAAGTAAATCAACATGTTTGTTTTGAAGTTATAAAATTACTTAAAAAGGATGGATTTGATATAAGCATCGAAAAAATATACGAATATTTGGATAATATAAACCTATCGTATGAATATATTGATAAAAGAAAATTAGTTAAATATTTAATATATAAAGGTTATTCTAATACAATTTTAGAAACTTATGACAAATTAATTGGTGTAGGACAAAAATATTATGTTCCTAATAAAAAAATTCATCCATATAAAGTCATGAATTTAATCGATGAATGCGGAGGTATTTCAGTATTAGCTCATCCAAATACATTAAATCTATCTGATTATGAATTAAAGCAGCAAATAAAAAAATTAAAAGAAAATGGATTATCTGGTATAGAAATAATAAATAGTAAAATTAGTGATAAAGAAACAATGATGTATGAACTTTTTGCTGATGAACTTGAACTAGTAAAAACAGTAGGTTCAGATTTTCATGATGGTAAGCATGATAATATTGGAATAGAAGTTAATGAAGAAATTTATGAAAATTTTCAAAAACGATTATTATTGAAGTAAATACTAATTAATGATATAATACTATGGAAAGTGAGTGATATTATATGGCATTAAAAAGAGGGATAGTTGAATTAGAAGAATATAATCCAAAATGGGCAGATGATTACAAAAAAGAAGAAAAATTATTAAAAGAAGTATTAGGTGATGAAATAATAGAAATACATCATATAGGAAGTACATCTATACCTGGATTAAAAGCAAAACCTGTAATAGATATTTTAATAGTTATTAAAAGTCTTAATGATATTGACAAAATAGAAGAAATACTTAAAAATTATGATTACGAAAATAGAGGACAACAAGGTGTAAGTGATAGATATTTCTTTGCTAAGGGTAGTGAAGATGCTAGAACTCATTACATACATTTTGTAGAACCTAATAGTAATACATATTATAATCAAGTATATTTTAAAAAATATTTAATAGAACATCCAGAATATATTAAAAAATATTGTGATTTAAAACAAGAATTAGCTAGTAAATATGCAAATGAAAGACCTAAATATACGCAAGGAAAAAATGAATTTATAACTAATGTCATTAAACTAGCAAAAGAGGAATATGATGATTAAAGTAATTTCCTTTGATATTGGTGGTACTTTAATTAAACAAAATACGAAAACATCATCTAAATATGATATAAAAAGTTTAAGTAATTTATTAAATTTACCATATGATGATGTGAGAAATGCTTATAAAAGTGTTTTTCAAAAAATGAATAAAGATTTTGAAAGTCTTGTAACTATATTTTTCCAAAAATTAAACATAAATAAAACTGAAGAAATAATAAACTTTTTTAAAGAGAAGTTTGATGATGAAAATGTAGGTAATAATATTGACGATAATGATATAGCTGTAATTAAAAAATTAAAAGAACAGGGTTATAAAATAATATTGTTTTCGAATAGCTGTTGTTTAATAAAAAATAATATAAGTGATGAGTTAAAAAATTTAGTAGATGATATTTTTTACTCATATGATATAGGATATACAAAAAATGAAAAAGAAAGTTACGAATATATAGAAAAAAAACTTGGATATAAAAAGTGCGAATTCTTACATATAGGTGACACACTTAAAAGCGATTATTTATCGCCAATTCAAAATGGTTGGAATGCACTATACTTTGGGTCAACAAATGATGATAATATTGATAGTATCAAGAGTTTGAAAAAAATATTCAAATATTTATAATTATAATTTATGGGGGTGTTAAAATGAACAAAGAAGAAATATTTAATTACGAACAAAATAAATTAAATGATGTTATTAAATCGATAAATGAAAAAATACAAATCGCACAAAAAAATTTAGATGATCAAAAACATTTTATTATTGGTTTTAAAGAAGGACAAAGAGGAACACAATTTATAAGACAGGATTTAATGAGTATTTTTGCAACTGAAATACATAATCTAAAATTATCTTTACCAAATCCATATTTTGGAAAGTTTGATTTTCAAGATAGTGATAATAATGAAATAGATCAAATCTATATTGGAAAAAGAAATATTACAGATAACAAAGGTAATATAATATCTCATGATTGGCGTAGTCCAGTTTGTTCTATGTATTATGATTACAATATTGGTAATGCAGAATATAAGTCAAACGGAAAAACTCATAAAGGTAAGATTTTAAGCAAAAGGCAATTAGTAATTAAAGATAGTAAACTAATAAGTGTTGATGAACAAGATACGTTATCTGATGATCAAATTTTGATGAAATATTTGACTGAAAATTCAGATGCAAGATTAAAATCAATAATTGCAACTATACAAAAAGAACAAAATAAAATAATAAGAAGTCCATTAAAAGATTATTATATTATTCAAGGAACTGCAGGAAGTGGTAAGACTACAGTCGCACTTCATAGAATTGCTTATCTAATATATAATGAAGCAAAAAATATAAATGAAACTGATTTTATGATTTTAGGTCCAAATAAATACTTTTTAGATTATATATCAAACTTATTGCCAGATTTAGATATTAATAATGTATACCAAAGTACATTTGAAGATATCGCACTTAAAAATATTAATTGCAAAGTTAAAATTGAAAGTAAAAATACAACTTTAAAAAATGTTTTATCACATAATATAGATGAAAATATAATTAGTTATAAAAATACAATTAATTACCTTCAATTAATAAGAATGTATATTGAACAATATATTAAAAGTCATTTAAAAGAAGATATCGTATATGAAGGAATCGTATTATGTAATAAAGAAAAATTAAAATCCATATATGAAGAAACACCATTAAATAAAAATAAAAGCTATAAAGAAAGAATAGATAATTTTATTAAATTATTAATTAAACAAATAAAAGATAATTCTGAAGATTTATGCCATAAAGTATGGGAAAAATATAGAGGAGAATTTTTATCTTTACCAAAGGATAGTAAAAGAAGAGAAGAAATTATAAAAATTACGGAAAGTATACAATCTGAAATTAAAAAAGGCTGTTCAAAACAAGTAAAAGAATATTTTAATTTTATAAAAGTTAATCCATTAATCTTTTATCAAACATTCATAGAAAATATAGATAAATTTAATGTTGAGTTGCCTGTTGATATTAACAAATTAAAAGAATATACATTAGAAAAGATAAAAGCTAAAAAAATAAGCTTTGAAGATTTAACTGCATTACTTTTTATAAATTATAATATAAATGGTGTTAAAGATTATGAAAAATATGCTCACATTGTAATAGATGAAGCACAAGATCTTAGTTATGCACAATATTATATATTAAAATTGATATTTCCAAAAGCTAATTTTGATATTTTTGGAGATGTTAATCAATCAATTTACAATTATCAATCAATTCATGATTGGAATAAACTTAATGATATTATTTTTGATTCAAATGCTAAACTTCTTGAATTAAATAAAAGTTACAGAACAACTCTTCAAATATCTAATGCAGCTAATTTAGTTTTAGAGAATATGAATCAAAATGTTGCTGAATGCATATCTAGAGGTGGACGTGAAGTATTATTAAAAGAGACAAGCAATGATGAAATTAAGATTATTCTTGATGAAATTAATAATTATCTTGATAAATATCAAACTATTGCGATAATTTGTAAAGATGATGTTGAAACAGATAAATTATATAATAAACTTAAAAAATTAAATTTAAATATAAATAAAATATCTGAGCAAAATGAAAAGTATAGTGGAGGAATATGCATTATACCTTCATATTTATCAAAAGGCTTAGAGTTTGATACAGTTATATTATATAATGCAAATGATACTAATTATACTAATTCAGAAATTGATATGAAACTTTTATATGTAAGTATGACTAGAGCTATGCATGAACTTTGTATTAATTATAGTGGAAAACTTACTATGTCACTACAATCACTTTTAGATAATAATATCTTAAAAAATAAAGAAAAAGTTAAAAGTTTATAGTAAGAAGGGTGATAAAATGTTACCAGTTAATATTTATGAACTTGGAACAGTAGATGATAGCGTTCTAACTAGAG
>CANQLF010000013.1 GCA_947624635.1 uncultured Bacilli bacterium
AATTATCAATAGCTTTTCTATATATTGAAGTTACTAAATAAACATATTCAACACTTTTCATTCTTCCTTCTATTTTTAGGCTATCTACATTACTTTTTAGTATTTCATCTAGGTATTCTATTGTACATAAATCTTTTGTACTAAGTAAGTATTTACCATTTGTATTTATTATTTGTTCGTTATTTTTATTTTTTTCTAACAGATCATATTCTAATCTACAAGGTCCTGCACATAATCCTCTATTTCCACTTCTTTTACCTATTACACTACTAAGTAGGCATTGTCCAGAATAAGACATACAAAGTGCGCCATGAATGAATATTTCTTTTTCTATATCTATATTCATTTTATTTATTTCTTTTAAGGATACTTCACGAGCTAGTACTACTCTTTTAACTCCTAAATCTTTTAATATTTTTAAGCCTTCTATATCTGTTATATTCATTTGGGTTGATGCATGTATTTCTAGATCTTTAAATTTATCTTTTATTATTTTTATTAATCCTAAATCTTGTATTATTACTGCATCTACTCCTGTTTTATATAAAAATTCTATGTAATTTATTACATCGTCTATTTCACTTTCATAGATTGTAGTGTTTATTGTTACATATACTCTTACATTATATATGTGTGCATAATTTATTACATATTGCATCTCTTCATTAGTAAAATTATTTGCGAAGGCCCTTGCCCCAAAATTTTTACCACCTAAATATACTGCATCAGCACCTGCATTTATTGCGGCATAAAACATATCGATGTTTCCAACTGGAGAAAGTAATTCTATTTTTTTCATATTCAACACTTCCTAAAAGAAAAAAGTGGTTTTCCACTTTAATGTAACATGTTAAGTAAGTTTATTTTGAACATATCTTTTTCTTGATGTTCTTTTGATACAACTACACCTTTATATGTTGTAAGTTCTGTACGATGTCCTTCATCTAGAATTGAGTCAGGTGTTATTGTATTTAACATTACTATATTATTGTTTTTATATACTGTATAATGAAGCACTATATCACCATGAACCTTAACGAACATTTCATCAGTTGGTAATTTAAGTTCATAGTTAAAAGTATTTTCTTTTTTATCTTCACTAACCATTGTTCCAGGGAATGTTCCTTCTCTAAACATTGGACAGTATTCAAATACGAATTTTTTATACGCTAACATATTGTATTTTTTTAATGCACGTTCTCTTTTTCTAAATTCGTTTTCATCTAAGTATTCAATAATATAAGAATTTTTCATATTATCAACCCCCATTAAATCAAATAGTAAAACCCCTATTTATCCTTTTTTTGTTAACGTGCATACATTATACCAGAAAATGCGATACTTGTCAACTACCTCATGGCAAGTGGGGGGCGTAAAAATTTTTAGGGGGCATTTGCGTGCCCTTCTATTTTTTGATATACTGAAAAAGAATAGAGGTTGGTGTGTAAATGTTAAAAAATAAAGAGAAGATAAAACAAGAATTAAAGAATAAAATAGAGAAAGAAATAGATAAATATGTGGATGCAATGGATAGTGGATTTGAAAAAGATTTTTTTCCAATAGATGAAATAGAAGAATTATGGGGAAATGCAATAAAAAATTGTAATTTCGTATTACAACAAGGGACAGAAAATATACTTAATTCTATAGAAGAAAAAGAAATAATATCTAAAAAAAAGAGAATTAATAGGTATCAAGAAATTCAAAAATAAAGGAAGAAGAACAATAAAAATGACACTATTATATGGTGAAATTATAATAAATAGAGCAATATTACAAATTAAAGGTAATGTTAATTTAGAAGAATATAATTTAAAATCAAAGGAAATTATTCCCTTTGATGAAAAAATTAAAATTAATAATTTGCCATTTAAAATATCAAAAGAGATGATGAATGAAATTGCTTTTTGGGCTCAAAATCAGTCATCATTTTCAAGTGCAAAAAAGTTACTAGAAAGATATAGAAATGTAGATATAAACGCAGATACTATTTTACAAGTTACAGACTTTGTTGGAAAATTAGTATTTGATGAGGAAGATAGAATATCCAAAGAAAACTATGATAATATTGCGAACATAGCGACACTAGATAAAGAAAAAACTAAAACCAACTTGTATGTCGAAGTAGATGGTGCGGCTATTAATACAAGAGTTGAAGATGAAAATGGATCTACTTGGAAAGAAAATAAACTTGGAATTATTTTTGATGATAAAGATTTATATAGAAGAAAAGATGGAAGTAATATGATTACGAAAAAAGAGTATATTCCATATTTTGGTAATGCAGAAGAATTTAGTAAACATTTATTTAGCGGTATGATAAAACACGATTATCAAAGTTATGAAAATGTAATTTTCATAACAGATGGTGCTACATGGATAAGGAACATGATAAATGAATTTTATCCAAATGCAATTCAAATTTTAGATTTATTTCATCTAAAAGAAAACATACACGAATATGCAAAAGTAATATTTAAAGATAACGAAAGAAAAATCAAAAATTTTGATAAACGAATGATAGAAAGAATATACAATCAAGAATTCGATTTAATATTTATTGAACTAAAAAAATATAAAGGTATTAAATTACCTTCAGGAGTAGTTAATTTAGTAACTTACATTGAAAACAACAAAGATAAAATGGATTACAGAAAATACGAAAAAAATGGTTGGTTTGTTGGTAGTGGCGCTATTGAAAGTTCTAATAAAACTGTTGTTCAAAGAAGACTAAAACAAGCTGGAATGCGTTGGAGTGTTAATGGTGCACAATATGTTTTGTCCTTAAGAGCAAAATTTGAAAGCGAACTTTGGAATTCTGATGTCAGAAAAAGAGTACTAGCTTTTTGCTAGCACCCCCTAAAAATTTTTACGCCCGGCAAGTGGGGTGTAAATTTTTTTTGTAGGTAAAAACACCTAATTATAGTACAATATATATAGTAGGTGGAGATATTGAAATAGAAGAAAAAATAAAAAAAGAAATAAAAGATTATAAAGAAAAGTTTAATAAATTAGTGAATGGTGATAAATTGAATATTTCGACAATAGAAGATTTATTATTGGATAATTACAAATTACATCAAAAAAACATGAATCAATATACGGAAGAATTATTATCACAAAAAATAGATGAAAAAGAATTAATTAGTAAAAAAAACAAGAATGGAAAAAGCAAGGATATCAATTAAAAAATCTAGGAAAAAGAAAATTAGAAATAATTTTATTAAATGGGAAAATAACAATTTATAGAACCGTATTACAAATAGTTGGTGATATAAATTTGGAAGATTATAATTTAAAAAGTAAATTAATCGTACCATTGGATGAGTATCTTGGAATAGATAAATTACCATTTAAAGTATCAATACGAGCTATGATAGAAATAGCTTTTTGGGGACAAAATCAATCATCATTTAAAAGAGCAAAAGAAATAATTAAGCAAGTTTATAATATAGACATTTCTGTAAATAATGTTTTAAAAGTAACAAAGTTTATAGGCAAAATAGTATATGATCATAGTTATGATAAAGCATTAAATATATGGAATAACAGAGCAAATATCAATATTAATTGTACCAATAAGAAAGGAACATTATACATACAAGCAGATGGTGCAGCTGTAAATACAAGAGTAGAAGATGAAAATGGCTCGACATGGAGAGAAAATAAATTGGGAATATTATTTTCGGAAAGTGATTTATATAAAAGAAAAGATAAAGCTAATCAAATAATGCATAAAGAATATGTAGCTTTTGTGGGAAGTATTGAAACCTTTAGAATATTAATATTTGCAAAAGCGGTAGAACTTGAATATTGGAAATATGAAAATATTGTGTTCATATCAGATGGAGCAACATGGCTTAGAAATATGATAAGTGAATTATTTCCTGAAGCAATACAAATATTAGATAAATATCACTTAATAGAAAACATATATGATTATGGAAAGTTTATTTTTAACGGCGATATGAAAAAAGTTGAAACATTTAAGGAAAAAATTATGAGATACTGTTACTCCAACAAATATAACTTAATTGAAAAAGAACTAAAAAAATATAAAGATATATCAATACCATCAACTGTTTGTAATCTACCAGTATATTTAAAAAATAACAAAGATAAAATAGATTATTCTACATATGAGCATAATGGATGGTTTGTAGGAAGCAGAGCAATAGAAAGTTCTAATAAAACTGTTGTACAGCAAAGATTAAAACAAGCTGGGATGAGATGGAGTGTTGATGGAGCTAATTATTTAATAATTTTAAGATGCTATCAAGAAAGCAATCATTGGAGTGAAATAGAAAAAATAGTAGTTGATTGTATTAATCAATAGCTACTATTTTACCTACAAAAAAAATTTACACCCTGGCAAGTTTTTTACCTATGACTTTACCCTTAAAAATGACAAATATTATTATTATTAGAATAAGTAAAATAATCTTTAAAATTTATATTTTTATAAAAGAAAAATCTAGTATGTATTAATTTACACACTAGATTATACACTATCTTTATCTTATCCAATAATCCATGGATTTTTTTCTGTCCCTGGTGCATTTTCAGAATCGTTATTATTTACTGTAAATGGTGCATCTGCACTTATTGTTATAACTGGACGAGCTGCCATATCCGAGTCAGAGACCTTAGTGGCGCTCAACATGAGGAAGCCATAGCTCCAATAGAACAGGCTATCAGAAAAGGACGGCGAAATTGTCCAAAAGTCAGTTTTATTATAATAATATATTGTATTATTTGTAACTTTTTTCCAAGCTAAAGCTCCAGCATATACAATTTCATCTGCACTTATTAATCCTGCTTTTGCTCTTACTTTATCTTCATCTCTTGCACATTTTAATGTTGGTTCTGGTGGTGTATTCCCGTCATTTTTCCATAATCTTGTTCTTACTGCAGAACCAAAAGAAGTTACGTCTTGTCTATCATTGCAAAATTCTGTATCTTGTATTAAACTTGCTAAATCTTTATTGTTTTTACATTCTTCGCAATCTTCTGTCGGACTTACAAATGTTTCTGTATACCAATTATCTACTGTTTGCTTTACTGCACTTCCTTCATAATCTGGTTTATTATTTGAACTCCATGCTAAATTTAATCCTATATTGTGTTCAGCAATTAATTTTATACTTCCATCTTCATTTATTCGCACTATCCTCCATAATATTGCTTGACCTTTAGTTGCTACTGTTTGGTTAATAATATAAGGATCTTCATATACTTTATTTTGTACATCATTTGTGTATGTTCCAAATTGTACATAATTGTTCTCTACTGCTCCTCTATAATAATATATATCTTTTGTACTACCATCATCTGATGTTGATATATCTCCTCGTAATTTATATAACCCTACATCCGTTGAATCTGCTGTAAATTGTGGTAAATCTGTTTTTATATTTCCTTTTTCTTTTTCACTTTTTAATATTGCTTGGGCTATTTTTTCTGATGGTGTTACTCCTTCTATATCTATATTAAAATCTATTCCTTGTAATTTATTTTGTGCTTCATCTTTATTTTCTATGTAAATATATAATATATATTCTTGTATGTTTTCACTACTGCTTTCTACTTTTTTTGATATATTTTTATTTGCAACTATCTTTTGTCTTTTATTTTCTTTTTCAAAATCTCCTGTTACAACTTCTATACCCTTTTCATCATATAATTTATATTTTACATCTTTTAATTCTCCACCAACTAAATTATTACCATCTCCATCAGTATCTTCAACATTTAATGATAAACCGCTTGGTGTTATAAATAAATCATATTTTACATCTATTGTAGAATTATTTGTTACTTTTATTGGTATTTGTACTATATCTGTATTATCATTATTTTTGGTCATATCTTCTGTATCCCATGTTGTTGGTTTTATATCTTTTATATTTGTTGCTTCTGGATTAACTTCAACTACTAAATCTACTTTTGCTGTTGTTACCTGTTTAGATGTGGCTTCACTTTTTGCACTGAACCATGCATAGGTTGCTCCTACTAATATTATTAATAACACTATTACTCCTATTATTGTTACTGTTATTATCTTATTTCTTCTTTCATTATTATTCTCTATCATTTTCTTTTACTCCTCCTATTTTTAGTATTAACACTTTCTAAAAAGTTATCAACTTTTTATCTATTATAATCATAAAATGCCCCCCCCAATTGTCAAGAGTTTTCAACAGTTTCATGAAAAAAATTGTAAAATTTACATCAGTTTCAATCTCTACTCTGTATTTAATTTACCACACTATCACTATTTTTACAACAATGGTAATGTACATTGACAGCATTAAAATTAATTAATATAATGATTATTGGTTGGTGAAAATTATGACAAATGAAGAATTATACAGTGGTCTAAAAGAAATAGTAACTCTACATTTAAAAGCTTTAAATGATGGTAAAAAGGAATTAAAAAAAGAAATAGCTGAATTAAAAGAAAAAAAGGATATACTTAAAAAATATCTTTCTATGATAAAAGATACATCTGATGTATATAATAGTAAAATTTTAAAATATTACCATAAATATGTAGGGCCAATCTTGGAAGATATGAAAGAAGAATTTATTAAAGATTATAATGATGATGAAATTGAAACTGAATCAAGAAGAATACATTTAATTATGAATGATGAATTAGCTAGCGCTAAACAAGTATTGATATATACAAAAATAGCTATTAAAACTATAAATGAAAGAATAGCTAGCTTTGGAGATATCGATGAATATACTAAAGAAATTAAAAGAATTAAGGCAATTCAAAAGTCTGTTAGTGAAAATAATTATTTTAAAAGTGAAGATGATACTAATCTTTTATTAGAATATATAGAAAATACTGATTATAAAGAAGACGTTAAAGAAAGTTTATTAAAAATGATAAGAAATAAAAGATGCGAATATTTAGATAAACTAGAAGAAGTTAAAAATAAAGAAGTAGTTACTAATGAACCTAAAAAAATTAAAGAAATTAAGAAAAAAGAAATAATCAAAAATAGATTTAAAGCTAATGATTTTTTTAGCGATGAGGATTTAGAACTTATTAAAGAAGTTAATCAAAAAATATTTATAGAAAAAGAAAATTTATATAAAATGGACTTTAAACAATTAACTTTTTTAGAAGAGTGTCTAAAATATAGTGATGAAGAAATATTAAATTTATCATTATTAAAAAATAAAGAAGAAATAGATAATTCTAAAAATTTAGTAATATTATTTAAAATACAAGAATTACTAAAAACTATAGATAAAATAGTTGATTATCTTAAATCTACTGATTATACTGATTATGAATATGAAAAAGCTATTAATTTAAAAGATAAATTGTTATTACAAATTCAAAATTTATTTATTAATTATAAAGTTAAAGAAATAGAAGTTAATGAAAAAGAAGATAATAAATATCATATAGTTTATTTAAAAGGAGAAAATGGAAATACTTTATTTGAATCTTATTTAGATAAAACTAAAGAATATTATCCTATAATAACTAAATTACTTAATGATTTATCTAAAGGTATAACTTATAAAGATGGAAGTTATACTGATATTGGTAAATCTATATATAAAAAACGTGTTTATAATATTAGACTTGTATATATTCCTTATGGAGATATTTTTATAGTATTCTATTGTTTTATTAAGAAAAATCAAAAGGCTTCGTATGAAATAGATATGATTAAAAATGTTTATAATTCTAATAAAGAACTATTAGATAAGTTAATAAATGATTTAAATAATCCTGAGAAAAAAGATGAAATTTTAAGAGAAAATGATATTATTCATAAAAGAATTATAGATGATTTAAATAGTAAATCTAGAGGTAAAATTGTTTAAAACCAAGTGGTTATCACTTGGTTTCTCTATTACTTCTAAATCTTTCTTTAGGGTCTAGTATAGCTTTTCTAATTCTAATATCATCTGGTGTTATTTCTACTAATTCATCTTCATTTATAAATTCTAGAGCTTCTTCTAGAGTAAACTTTTTAGCATCGTTTAATATAATTGCATCATCACTACCACTTGCTCTTGTATTTGTTAGATTTTTATTTTTACATGGATTAACATCAAGATCATTTTCTCTATTATGTATACCTATTATCATACCTTGATATACTTCAGTTGCAGGGTCTACTATCATTGTTCCTCTATCTGATAAATTCCATAATGAATATGCCATAGTTTTTCCATTTTCAATTGAAACTAATACTCCATTTTTTCTTGATTGGATAGGTCCAGCATAAGGCATATATTTTTCAAAACTTCTAACCATTATACCTTCACCTTTGGTATTAGTTACAAATGCACTTCTATAACCTATTAGACCACGAGTTGGTACTAAAAATTCTAGTTTTATATAATCTCCATCATTAGTCATAGATTGCATTATGCCTTTTCTTTCGTTTAAATCATTTATTATAGTTCCTGAATATGCTTCTGGTAAGTTAATTAATACTCTTTCATAAGGTTCACATTTTACTCCATCTATTTCTTTAAATAAAACTTCTGGTTTAGATACACCTAATTCAAATCCTTCTCTTCTCATGTTTTCTAGTAATATTGATAGGTGTAGTTCACCTCTACCTGATACTTTGTATCCGCCTTCTTTTGTATCTAATTCTTCTACTCTAAGTCCTACATTGGTTTCTAGTTCTCTATCTAGTCTTTCTTTTATATGTCTAGTAGTTAGATATTTTCCACTTCTTCCTGCAAATGGAGATGTATTAGGAAGGAAGTTCATAGATAATGTTGGCATTTCTATTTCTATCATAGGAAGTGGTTCAACATGATCTTTATCACATATTGTTTCACCTATTAATATATTATCAATACCAGCAACTGTTACTATATCACCATAGTATGCTTCTTTAACTTCCACTCTATTTAATCCTTCATTTACAAATAATTTTGTAATTCTATTATTGGTTACGCTTCCATCTTTTCTTGTAACTGCAACCATATCACCTGATTTTATTACCCCTTTTGTTACACGTCCAATTCCAAGTCTACCTATATAATTATCATAATCTAGACTAGATACTTGCATTTGTAATGGATCATCAACACTACCCTCATAAGGTTTAACGTGTTCTATAATTGTATCAAATAATGGTGTTAAATCAGTTGATTCATCATCTAATTCTTTTTTAGCTATACCTTGTTTTCCTATTCCATATATAATTGGAAAATCAAGTTGTTCATCAGTTGCGCCAAGTTCAACAAATAAGTCAAATGTAAGATTAACTGCTTCATCACATCTAGCATCTTTTTTATCTATTTTATTTATAAATAAAATTGGTTTTAATCCTTGTTCTAAAGCCTTTTGTAAAACGAATCTAGTTTGAGGCATAGGTCCTTCTGCAGCATCTACTATTAAAATAACAGTATCAACTGTTTTCATAACACGTTCTACTTCACTTGAGAAATCAGCATGTCCTGGTGTATCTACTATATTTATTTTTATATCACTGTGTTTAATTGCACAGTTTTTAGAATATATAGTAATACCTCTTTCTCTTTCAATTGCGTCACTATCCATAACACAATCTACTACTACTTCGTTTTCTCTAAATACTCCACTTTGACTTAATAGGGCATCTACTAATGTAGATTTACCAGCATCTACATGGGCAACTACCGCTATATTAATAATTTTTTGCATAATAAAAACCTCACATTTCGCACACTTGATAATAATACACAAAATTTGAGGTTTTGTAAAGAGATTGTAAATATTTTATTAAAACTATTATTTTAAATCGATGAATGTTTAAAATTTAAAAAAAAATTTAAAAACTAATCTTGATAATTACTTTTTTTATTATAATTTAATTAACTTTTATTTTATTTATAATTAAAATTTTTTTCTTTACCATCAATTAGTGAATAATCTTTATTAGACATTTCACCTAATATTGATTTAGTTCTATTTATTATATTTTTAAATCCTTCAGAGTCTTTATATACAATATTTTTTGTCATATCATACCAAATACTTTATAGTCTAATGTAGCAATTGCAATTTGTCTTTGTTCATCACTAAGACAATCTCTATAATTTAATTTTTTATAATAAATACTACATCATCATATTTTTGGGATTTTACTAAATCATCTATTCTTTTTAATATTGGTCTAGTGTTTTCATTAATAAAAGAATTTTGAACATCTATTACTAATAAAAGTGATTTATTCATATACTTAACTCCAAATCATTTTTATGTTTTTTTTATATCAAATCTATATATTGCTACTAATGCAGAAATTAATTCTATTATAGTCGATATCAATCCTATAATTGCTAAAACCTTTATATTATAAATAATAAACAACAAACAAGAAATTACTTCTACTATCCTAATAATTTTCAAATCACCATACCAAATTGCAATACTATAAAGTATTACAGCAATTGATGGTAATAAACTTATTACTCCATTAAATGATATTATAGACAAGATCAACATGATTAAAATAATAATGATTAAATATATGATTGGTACTTTATTTTTAAATTTACTAAAAAGATAATTTCTTATTGCGGTCATAATATTCATTAAACAACCATTTAAAGCATTTAAACATAAATATTGTAAAGCAAAAAATATACTTGAAAACACTTGATATCTAAGTAACTGATTTCTTTTATTTTTTTGGAAACTAATTACTAAAATAATTAGGGCGATTCCACCCAAAATTTGTGCTATATAAAACATTTCTATCTATCCTATCTTTTATTTATTAATTTTAATTTATAAAAGTTTTGAATTTTTCACTATCTTTTATAAGCATATTATTAATTATTGCATCTTTTAAAATTTCTATCTTGATATTATAATCTCCGATCCTATACCAATTCTTAGGAAAAATTGGTACATCGCCTAATTGTTTTTTTATATTTTCTTCGTATGCTAGTTCATACATAACATATGTGTTAAATATTGAAAAAGAATTCTGCACAACAACTTTTATTGTTCTACTTTCCATGAAGATATTACATCACAGTTACCACTATATGGTTCAGGATCTGGCATCTTCATTTTAACAATCATTGGAACTTTGAATGCTTTACCAAAAGCAACACAAGTACCAGGTTGTAATATTTTTTGTTTATCTATTATTTCTTGACTTATATTTGGTAACATTTTAGCTATATAATCTAAATCTCTTGGATGATTCATTTTGAATATTAAGAAGTTTGAACATTGAGATATAACAGTTTCATTTATTTCTACTGGTCTTTGTGAAACAAGATTTAAAATTAAACCGTATTTTCTACCTTCTTTTGCGACTCTTTCAAAAATATTATATCCAAGTAATTCTTTATCTCTATCATTTTGTACATATCTATGTGATTCTTCTAAGAATATATGAAATGGCATTGTAGCCCTATTACCTAATTTTTTAGTAAATTCAAAGAATAATCTAGTATAAATTTTAACTATAGTTTTAGCTATAGAATCTTCTATATCTTCAAGATTAAAATTAACTATTTGTGCTTTACCTGATGGATTGTTTAATAGGAGGGTTGCAATATAATTATCAGCGCTAATATATTGTGGATAATTGAAGAATTTAGCGTTTTCACTTATAGATAGTGAATGTAATCTAACTTTAATAAATACCGCATCAGAATATGTTTGATCGTTATTTAATAATCCTTCTGAAATAAGTGTAAAATTAAGTGCATTTTCTAAATCTTTTAATTGGTAAAAACCCTTATCATTAGGTTCATATGAATCAAGCTTATCATCTATCATTTTAGATATATAATCAGTTATTAAAAGTCTTTCATTAAAGTCACCTGAATTATCTATCATAAAGCAATCTCTAAATTTTCTTGTGTAACCTACACCTTGAATATCAGTTTCTAGATTAAAATTAGGTGTAGAACATATTGAGATAATAGAGAAAATGTCGTTTCTTTTTGAAGCAGCAGGTTTATTTGTATATAAAACTGTCATTATAGCCTTTGCAATTAAATGATCTTTATACCTTTCAGACTCTTTATTATTTTGTGAAAATATAGTTGCGATTTTAATCATTTTTTCTATTATTGGAAGTTGTGATGGTGTATTAGCATCCAACAGTAATGCCATATCATCAACAGTTAAAAGCCATAATGGAATACATAATTGTTCACCACCACTACTCTTTTCTTTTTCCGTTAAATTAGTTTTATAATATTTAAAATGAAAATAAGGATTCATTTTATCTATACCTTTAAATGCATTATGATATTCTCCATAAGCATCGAATATAAATATATTAGATCTTAAAGGAGGCAAGTTTGGATTAGAAAATATATTTTGAATAAGACGAGCTACCCCACAACTTTTACCACTACCAGTATTACCAAATATAGATAGATTACTATTAAATAAATCATTTATATTTACATATATTGGATAATCATCATATAAAGGGCTTACTCCTAAAAGTACACTATCTTTATTATTTTCACCAACTAAATATTTAACTTCATCTCTAGTTATAACTCTTATCTTAGCAGTTAAATTAGGTTTTCTAATAACACCACCAATAAATCTTCCATTAACTATTTCACCTAAAAATCTAACTTTGATAATATCTTCACTTATATCTTCTACTTCACCTAATATCTTTTTCTTATCATCTTCAAATATAATGTGTAAATTCATCATATTAGTTGCTAAAGTATCTTTATTTTCTAATTTGATATGTGCAACATTATCACTAATATAAACAATTTTTCCTAACATACTTATCACCTTTATTCTTATACTATTACTATAACAAAAAAAGAGAATTTATTCTACACTCTCTTTATACTTTTTATTATTTTTTCAACTTCTAAAGATGTTTCATTGTAAAAATTCAGTCTAAAATTATATATTCCTAAATCTTTATAGTAATTATATTTATCTATTTTATTTATTTTATTAGAACTAAGTAATATATTAGTGCAATCCTCATTAATAATTTCATATCTTTCTTTTTTTCTATCCACTAAATAATATTTATTATTATTTTTACAAGTATTACATACTTTATTTTTATTAACATGTTTATTTAATATACAATATTTTGTTATAAATATTTCTATATTACCATATAAAATTACTTCTAAATTTTCATTAGTTTTATCTAGTATATTTTTTATTTCATTATCTTCTAATTCGATAGATAAAGTAATTAATTTAGAATTAAAATGTTTTAATACATCAATATTATAAGTATTAGTTGTATTTAATGTATAGTCTATATATAAATTATTATTCTTATAGTATTTTAATTCCCCTATACTTCTTATTTGTAAGTTTTCTTTATTATATTCTGTATAATTATTACAAATTCTAGGAAGTGTAAGTATTAAATTATTATATTTATCCTTATATTTATTATATAAATTTTTATCAACATAAATATTATCTATATTATTTTTTATACAAGTTAAAAGTTGTTCTTCTGTTTTAACTAGTGCATTTATACATATTTTAGAATTTACTTTTTTATTTTCTATGTCTTTTAAATTATCTATTTTTTTATCTTCTATTTTTGTTCTTAGATTTATTAATTTATCTACCACATTTCTTCTTAATTCATTTAATTCTTTAATAGGTATTAATATATTATCATCTATATCTATTTTAATATTAGCTAATTTATATGGTGTATCATTTAATTTAGATAGTTGTTCTTTTATTCTATCTTTAGTTAGTGGAGTTTTATTAGCCATAAATGTTTTCATATTAGATTTTAAAGTTATTTTATTTTTATCATCATAAGCAGTTAAAATTATTTCTTCATTTAGTCTTCCTATAACAATAAAATTTATATCTATTCTTCTTTTTTCTTTTAGTTTTTCATTTGCATTTTTTATTTGTTCACTATCTAATGTTTTTAAAACTATAGAATTAATTTTAATATTATTATCTACTATTAATTCAATTATATCTTCTTTATAAGCTTCATTAACTACTTTATTATTTTTAAATATTTTATTAACTGTAAATCCATAATCTTTATTAGATATTATACGTATTCCATCATTCTTTTTTAGCTTATCACTTAATTTTATTCTAATTCTATTTTTATTTTTAGATATAACTTTACCTATTTCTATTCCCATATGTTTAGGTCTA
>CANQLF010000014.1 GCA_947624635.1 uncultured Bacilli bacterium
TATACTCTTTCTGAATTAGTTACTCAAAAAAATAAGTGAAAAATCACTTATTCTTTGTCGTGGCTGTAAATACTAACCAATTTTGGAAATTGAAACCGATTTAGGTTTTAATTTCCAAAATTGTCATCATTCTAGAGTTTATTTGGATCATTGTCTATTTCTACATTAATATCTTTATTAGTTTTATAATGATTAATAATTTTGGTTAAAGCTCCTCTTAATTTATCATCTTTTTTATATTTTATTATACATTGAAATCTATATACATTATTTATTTTGTACATTATAGATGTTGTTGGTCCTAATATAATTGAATTTTTATCTATAGATTTTTCCAAATAATCTTTTATTTTTTTACTGGCTTCCATACCCTTCATATAATCTTTAGATAATATTCTAATTAGTGTAATGTAATAATATGGAGGATATTTCATTTGTTTTCTTATATTCATTTCTTTTATATAAAAAGATTCATAATCATGTGTTTTAGTAAGATATATACTATAATGTTCTGGATTATATGTTTGAATTATTACTTCTCCGGATAAATCGTTTCTTCCGGCCCTTCCTGCAACTTGACTTAATAGTTCAAAAGTTCTTTCTCCACTTCTAAAGTCTGGTATGTTTAATGATGTATCTGCATTTATTACTCCAACTAGTGTTACTTTTGGAAAATCTAAGCCTTTTGCAATCATTTGCGTACCTAGTAATATATCGTATTTTTCATTTTTAAACTCATTTATTATTTTTTCATGACTTCCCTTTTTAGAAGTAGTATCTACATCCATTCTAACTATTCTTGCACTTGGATATAATTTATTTAATTCTTCTTCTACTTTTTGCGTACCTGTACCTAAATCTTTTATTTCATAACTTCCACACTCAGGACATTGCATTAATTTTTTATCTCCATATCCACAGTAATGACAACGCATTGTATTAGTAGTTTTATGATAAGTAAGAGATATATCACAGTTAGGACATTTATGAGTATATCCACAATTTTTACAAGTTACAAATGTAGAATATCCTCTTCTATTAAGCAGTAATATTATTTGTTCATTTTTATTTAATCTATCTCGTATCTTTTCTTTTAAATCTTTTGAAAAAGTAGTATTTCCTCTTTTTATTTCATCCTTCATATCTATTATGTTTACTATAGGAAGTTTACTTTTACCTACTCTTGTTTTAAGTTCTAATAATTTATATACACCCTTTTTAGCCCTTGCATAACTTTCTAGTGATGGTGTCGCACTTCCAAGTAATAGAGGACAGTTATGTGTTTCACTTCTTTTTTTAGCTATATCTAATGCATGATACCTTGGATGATTATCTTGCTTATAACTTGATGTGTGTTCTTCATCTATTATTATTACTCCTATATTTTTAAGAGGCGCAAATATCGCACTTCTAGCACCTATTACTATATCTACTTCATCATTTAATATTTTTCTATATTCATCATATTTTTCACCAATTGATAAACCACTATGCAATACTGCAATTCTTTTACCAAATACACTTGTAAATCTATTAACCATTTGTGGTGTTAAACTTATTTCTGGTACTAACATTATAGCTTGTTTGTTTTGTTTTATAACTTCTTTTATTATTTCTATATATACTTCAGTTTTACCACTACCTGTAACTCCATGTAATAAATATGTAAAACTTTTATTTAAATTATCTATTACAGCATCAGCAACTTCTCTTTGTTTTTCTGTAAGTGTTATGTGTTTATCTTCTATTACTACATCATTATTTAATCTATATACTTCTTCTTTTATAATTTTAATTAATTCTTTTTTTTCTAAAGCTTTAATAACAGAACTATCATATAAACTTTTATCTAATTTATTATTTTTAATAAAATTATTTAATAATTCATTTTGTTTAACACCCCTTTTATTATTGTTTATATACTCTAATATTATTTCATCTTTAACATTTTTTACAATATAACTTTTTTCTTTAATTCCTACATTTGTTTTTTGTCTAGCTTTTAAAGCAGTTGGAAGCATTACTTGATATGCACTAATTAGTGTACATAATGTTTTTTCACTTATATATTTTCCAAGTTCTAATAATTCTTCATTTAATACCGAAAATGAATCTACTAAACTTATTATATTTTTAAGTTCATAATCATAATCTTCTTTTTTATATTCTTTTATATCAAGTACAAATCCTTCTAATTTTTGATATCCAAAAGGTACAAGTACTCTCATTCCAATTTTTATAGTGTTAATTAATTCTTCTGGAACCAGATATGTAAATGTTTTATCAAGTTGTTCAATTCCTAGTTCTATAAGTATGTCTGCAACCATAATATTTGTACCTCCTTTACTTCTAAAATTTATTTTAACACTTATTTTAGATTTAGACAAATTTGAATTATTAAATTTTTAAATATTTAATAGGTTATTTTGTAAGTTATTATGATTACTGCCAACCAACAAGTGTTGTTACGCAATAATTAAATTCCAATTTAACTACATTAAGATTCGTATTAGAAAATTATGAGAATTTTAATATACAATTTAAATATTCTATTACGCATTTTTTAATTTTTTTTGATTTTGCGTAATAGATTTTTTAAAATAGATTGAATAATTTTTAAACTATTCAATCTATTCTCTTTTATTAATTACTTCTTTTAACCCCTTTTGTTCCACCTTTTAAATTACAATTTTCTAATATATTACTATCGAATGAATAAACTTTTTTACATTTCTTTTTATAATTTTTAATTGCTGATGTAATTATACTATCTAAAAGTTCTCTATAGCTTATTCCTACAGGTTCCCATAAGTAGAATGCAAGTGAACCTGGTATTGTATTAACTTCGTTTATATAAACTTTCTTTTTCTTTTTATCTATTAGATAATCTATTCTAACAACTCCACTTGTGTTTAGAATACGTGCAGCTTCTTTTGTCATTTCGATAACTGTATCTCTTAGTTTTTTATCGATATCAGCAGGTATTATTCTATCAGCTGATACCATACCTTTACTACCAGTAGATACTCCTCCTTTTAATTTACCTTTACCATTACCTAGATATTTATCGTTATAAGATAAAATTACATCATGTGCTTTTACTTCTTCTAATTCACTGACTTTATAGTAGTTATAGTCCCCTAATGCACTTGCATTAACTTCTATTAAATTTTCTATAACTTCTTCAACTATTATTTTATCATCATATTCTATCGCATCTTCTATTGCATTAATTAATTCATCTTTATTATTTGCTTTAGATATACCTATGCTACTACCTAGTCTTGCTGGTTTAACTATTACAGGATAACCTAATTTTTCTATATTTTTAATTACTGCATCTTTATTTTCTAAATATTCATTTTCAAAAAACCATACAAATTCAGGAGTATCAAGACCACTACTTTTAAATATTTGTTTCATAAACACTTTATCTTGACCTACAGAAGCAGAATACACATTACTTCCAACATAAGGTACTCCTAATGTTTCTAGGTATCCTTGTAATGTACCATCTTCTACATTAGTACCATGAACTATAGGAAGTACTATATCTATATCGTTTACAATTTTTCTTAAACCTTTTTTATTTTGTAAAATGATTCTATTATCCTTAACATACATTGTTACGTTTTTAGCATATCTTTTTAAATTATCCATATCTTGATATATTTCTATATCATTTAAAAATGCAGCTGTATACATTTCTTTATTTTTTGTAATATAAATTGGAACTACTTCATATTTTTCCTTATCTATATTTTGCATTGCTTGAACTGCTGAAATTATACTTACTTCATGTTCAACGCTTTCTCCTCCAAACATTACTCCAACTTTTATCATTTTAAAACATCTCTCTTTCTATTCGTTAAATGAATCTGGTAAATCATTTTCTATTAATACATAGGTGTCTTTTGTACTTATTTTGCTTGCAATGTTAAAGCCTTCTTTAACATCGTTTGTTATATGTATTTTCTTTTCATTATAATTTTTTTCTTTTAATCCATCCTGTATAGGTATAGTTTGTTTTTCACCCACTAATATTACTTCATCACAAACTTCTGAAATATATTCACCGAACTTTTTATTGAATTCATATTGTTTTGGTCCCAGTTCTATCATACCAGGAGTCATAATTATTTTTTTACCTGGCATTAGATCAAGTACATCTAAAGCCATTTTTGAACCTACGGGATTAGAATTATATGAATCATCTATATATGTAATATTTCCATTTTTTCTTAGTTCTAATCTATGTTCTGTATTTTTAACATTAGCTACTGCTCTTTGTAATTCTTCATTTGTTATACCAAAGTAATTACCTAAAGCAATACCAGCAAGTATATTATAAATGTTAGGTCTACCTAATAATTTAGTACTAAATTTAACATTATCATTACCTATTTTAACATTAAAAGTCATACCTTTATTGTTCATTTTAATATTAGTCGCAACAAAATCTGCTTTATCGTTATCTATAGAAACCCATATCTTTTTACAATTATTTTTAATTTTATAGCTAGTTTGTTTCTCATCATCCATATTTAGTATTGCAACACCATCACTAGGAAGTGATTCTATAAGTTCAAATTTAGCTGTCCTTATATTTTCTTCACTACCAAAGCTTTCTAAATGAGCTGTACCGATAGTAGTTAATATACCATATTTTGGATGAACTAAATCACATAATTCTTTTATTTCACCTTTTTTATATGCACCCATTTCAGCAATAAATATATCGTCAAATTTATCTAGTGTATTATTGATAGTCATAATAAGACCATATGGTGTATTAAAATTCTTAGGTGTAGGTAGTGCATTATATTTGATATTTAAAATATCGCTTAATATATTCTTACTACTAGTTTTACCATAACTTCCTGTAATGCCTATTACTTTTAAACTATTTAGTGACTTTAACTTTTTCATAGCTTTACTTTTAAATGAATAATATACATATTTTTCGACTGGTATATTTATAATTGCAGCTATTAGTGACACAAAATATATTAAATATGAAATAAGTATCAATCTAATATAATATCCATTTACTATCTCATAGCTAAAGTTTTTAAACATAATTATCAATGGAATTAATAAAATAATAGTTATAGTTACTAATAATCTTTTAACTCTATTAGTTATTACTAAGGGTTTCTTTTCTTTTTTCTTATCTTCTAAATTATCACTTACATTCTTAATTATTGAAACAATTAATAATATATCTAATAATAAAGTACTAATTACATAATTATCTGCAAGTAATAAAAATATAATATATAAAACCAATACTAAATCTATTGTTATAAAAACTTTTTTAAAATTACTTATCATCCATTTAAGATATCTATTACCTTTATTATATAAATTTTGTTGTAACATATGTAGGCTTTTTTTAAGTTTTATACAAATTAATATTAGCCATAATATTACTGTTACTATAAATCCTGTCATAACTCCTCCTTATATAAAATTTCTAATTATTGCGATTGTTCTATTTGCATCTTCTAAATATGCATAATGAGTACAACCTTTATATACGATAAGTGCGGAATCATCTATATATTCTTTATATTTTTCCATTTCAGATAAAGGTACAGCTGTATCATATTCACCTGCAATAAGTATAGTTGATGCTTTAATTTGTTTTACATAATCTGTTAAATCTTCATTTACTGTTTTTACTAATGTATCTCTCATTATTGGAGTTGCATTTTTATAATCAGTTGACCCTATGTGACTTTTAGCAAACTCCTCTAATCCTTTTAATCCTGGAACTTTTTTAAGTGCTTTTAACATTTTTGTTTTCATAGTTGGTTTATTTACTCTTTTTATAAAAGGACTACTTAATAATACTAATTTTTTAGAGTGTTCCATTGCTGAATATATAATAGATATTCTGCCACCAAAAGAATGTCCTATCATTGTTGGATCTTTAACTTTTAAAGATTCTAACAATTCTTTTACTATTTCATAATATTCATATAATGATAATGAATGTTCTGGTTCCATGCTTTTTCCAAAACCCGGTAAATCCATTATAGTGATATGATATTTATCAGTAAGTCCATTTGCGATAGGCATCATCATTTCTATATTTTGACCCCAACCATGAAGTAAAACTATGTCCTTACCTTTATCATTACCTAGTTGTACATAATTTATATCTATATTTTTAATACGTTTTATCATGTCTCATCACCAATAATATTATATATTTTTTTAGTATTTATTACAATTGTTTGAATAACAAAAAAATATGTTTACACATATTAATTATTAACAATATCATCTATTACATACTTTGCACATAGTATTCCAGCTACATTTGGAACAAAAGACATTGAAGCCAATTCTTTACTTTTAACATCTATTATTTCTTCATCTGAAGATACTACCATTATTTTTTTATTAATGTTTTCATCTTTGGTCCACACTCTTAATATTTTAGCTATTTTATCATAAGATGTTTTATCCAGCGTAGTTATTTTTAATCTTGTAGGATCTATCTTTTTAGCTGTTCCCATACAAGATATTAGTTTGATATTTTTTTCTATAGATTTTTTAATTAATAACTTCTTAGTTTCTATAGTATCACAGGCATCAATTATATAATCTATATTATTTTCAAATAATAAATCTATATTATCTTTATTAATTAATTCATTAATTATTTTTACACTACATTTAGGATTTATATCTTTAATTCTACTTAAAAATACTTCTGTTTTATTTTTATTAAGAGTAGAATGTAGCGCAATTATTTGCCTATTTATATTAGTAATATCAACTTTGTCATAATCTACTATTATTATATTTTCTATTCCACATCTAACTAGTGTTTCAACTGAATATCCTCCAACACCACCAAGACCAATTACTAATACAGTCTTATTTTTAATTAAATTTAATTTATCTATTCCTATTAATGATTCTATTCTAGAAAATTCATTCATAACTATACACCACACTAAAATAAAACCCAAAAGGACGTTATCATGAGAATAAAACCTGCACTTGTACAGGTGGGCATCACGGAAATATTTTCAGGATCCTTAAAACTTTAAGTATTCGACACCAATATTTCGTTTGACTCCCTTATAAACTCAATTAGTCGGTTTTAATATAATGACTCACGTACCTTCTAGGTATTTTAATTATATCATACTTATATTTAGTTTTATATAAAATTTCTATAACGTTAATTAAATTTTTTTATATATTCTTCTACTTCATTAATTGTGTTATTAAAATTTTCATAATCTACATTAAACCAATTTATATTCATTTGGTTATTAAACCAAGTATATTGTCTTTTTGCATAGTTTCTAGAATTTCTTTTTATTAATGAAATAGAATCTTCTAAAGATATTTCATTATTTAAATACTTAATTATTTCTTTATATCCAATCGCACTATTTAATATTTTACTATTTTTATTTTTTTTATATAATTTTTTTACTTCATCAATTAATCCTTCATCGATCATTTCATCTACTCTTTTATCTATTATTTTATATAAATTATCTCTATTAGTAGTAAGTCCTATAAACATTACATCATATAACAATTCATTTGTTTTATTATTATCAACATTATCTTTATTTAATAATCTAATAACTCTTTTTCTATTGTTTTTATGAACATTAACATTTTTATGTTTTTTTAATAATAATTCATATAATTGATCATTATTATATTTATCATAATTTTCATCTTTTTTTGATTGTTGTATTTCAAATTGATAATTATATAATAAAGCTTTAATGTATAAACCTGTTCCACCAACTATAATAACATTTTTACCTTTATTTTTAATTTCTTCTATTTTTTTTCTACCATCCATTTGATAATCATATACTGAGTAATCTTCATCAATATTTTTAATATCGAGTAAATGATGTTTTATCCCACACATTTCATTTTCTTTAATTTTCGCACTTCCTATATTTAAATCTTTATATATTTGTACACTATCTGCATTTATTATTTCAGCATTGTAAGTTTTGGCAAGCTCTATACTCATTTTAGTTTTACCTACACCTGTTGGTCCTGTTATAACTATTATATTATTCATTCTTATTCCCACTTTCCAATATTTCCTTAACTGGTTTATAAGTTTTTCTATAGTTATCCAATATACCATATTTTTTAATATTTTCAAGATGTAATTTTGTTGGATAACCTTTATGTTTATCAAATCCGTACATTGGATATTTTTCATGTAATTCATACATCATTTTATCTCTTGTAACTTTAGCAATTACACTAGCAGCAGCAATAGATAAGCTTAGTGCATCACCATGTATTATTGGAGTTGTAGGAATATCAATATCAAGTTTCATTGCATCAACTAAAACATGTTCTATCTTTGTATTACAATCATTAATAGCCATAATCATAGCTTTTTTACTTGCTTCATATATATTTATTTTATCTATCTCTTCAGGGCCTACTATACCTATTCCTATACCTAATGCGTCTTTTTTTAATATTTCGTAAAACTTATCTCTTTTTTTCTCACTTAATTTTTTAGAATCATCTAATCCTTCTAATTCGTAATTTTTAGGTAATACGACACAACTAGCTACAACGGGCCCAACTAGTGGCCCTCTACCTACTTCATCTACTCCAGCTATTAAATTAATACCTTTATCATATAATTCTTTTTCATACTTTAATAAATCTTTCATAAACATCACACTAATATATTACCACAAAAGAAAAGAATATGAAAATCTTCATATCCTATTTAATTCATTATTCTGCTGATAATACGTAAGGTGTATCTTTATTTCCATCACCAGATGTAACTGTTACATCTGGTTTTATTGTTATAACTGGACGAGCTGCTGCATCAGTTGCAATGTTTGAGGCGGCATTATTCATATATACATTTTCAGTTTTCCATGTAAACAAATTACTAGAGTCAGATGGTGTCATAGTCCAAAAATTTGTTTTATTATCTAAATATGTAATATAAGAAGTATTTGTTAATGCAGTGTTATATAAAGCTCCTGCATATACCATTTCATCTGCACTTATTAGTCCTACTTTTGCATTTACTATATCTTCTTTATCACATTCTAGTGTTGGTACAGGAGGTGTTTTATTAATTCTAGATGCTGCTGAAGTAGAATTATAGCTATTATCATTACAGAAATTAGTTGAGATAACCTTTGAATCTAAATATGTTTCTGTAAATGTACTAGTGTACCACTTATCTAATACAGTTTTTATATTACTTTCGCTATATTTAGTACCAGTTTCAGATTTCCATGCAATACTTTTTCCAATATCATTTTCAGCAATCATTGTGATACTTTTATCTTCATTTATTCTAATAACTCTCCATATTATAGGGCTATTAATTTGAGCCACATCTTCTTCTTTAGATGTTACTGTTGGAGGTTCTTCACCTTCTGAAGTACTACTTTCATATACAGTATTTGTTATTTTTTCTTTATATGTTCCAAATTGTACATAATTGTTTGTTACAGGCCCTCTAAAGTAATATACTGGAAATCCAAAACTTGTTTGTCTAACATCATCTTTTAATACAAAAAGTCCTTTGTTAGTTGATGTGTTTGTAAACGTTGGGTTATTTGAATTATTTTTATTTGCTTCAGAGATTTTATTAGCTAAATAGTTTCCGCTTTTTCCTTGTACAATTGCGGTTATTTTTCCAGATAAAGACTCTGTTTGATAATTATTTTGATTTTCATATGTTTCATTTATCCAGACTCTTAAAGTATAATTTTTTTCACCATTAGTTGCTTTAAGAGTAACTTCAGGTAAAATTATTATATCTCCATCTTTATATTTTTCAAATCCACCTGTTGTAATCTTAGTTGTTCCCTCATATAATCCCCATTTTAAGTCACTAGTATTTTTTTGAAATACTTCTGATAAAGTAATATCAGATATAGCTAATTTAACATATATGTCTTTTTTTCCATTATTTGAAATTTTAAATTTATTTTCATATGCTTCATCTTCTACTTCATAATCTCTAATTGGATATGCATTTTCTAATCTTATTTCACTACTACTTTCGTATGTAATATCAAATCCACCAATTTTTCCAGTTATTTCTTCAGTGTATTTTATTACTCTAAAATATGCATATGTTATTCCAATCAATAATACCACTGCTACTAAAATTAATAATATTTTTTTATTTTGAAACTTTTTCTTTTCAACGTTAATCTCATCAGTTTTATTCATAATATTACCTTCCTACCTTTTATTATCTAATATAATTTTATATTTTATTTTTTATAATGTCAATTATTTTTCTTTAATTTGATTGCAACTAGTCTATTTATATACACATTTTTATTTCTGAATTTTTCTTCATATTCAGTTGTTATGTTACTATTATCATTTTTTAAGTCTAATGTTACATCACTTATTATGTAACCATTACTGCTTAACGATTCTATTGAATATGCAAATAATTCTTTATTATCTGTTTTCATAACTATTATATTATCATCTTTAAATATCTTATCATATTTATCTAAAAATTGTTTACTAGTAAGTCTTCTTTTTTCATGACGAGCTTTAGGCCATGGATCTGAAAAATTAAGATATATTTTACTTATTTCTTTATCAAATAATTCATCTATTTTAAAAGCATCATATATAATTAATTTTAAATTAGAAATATTTTTATCTTCTAGTTTTTGTAAAGCTCTAGCCATAACACTATCATATTTTTCTATTCCTATAAAATTTATATTTGGATATTTTATTGCATTATCAATAATGAACTTACCCTTGCCCATGCCTATTTCTATATATATTTCATTATCATTATTGAATAATTTGTTCCAATTTCCTTTATTTTTTGTAGGATCTTTTACAACATAATCAGAATTTGAAATAATACTTTCTTTTCCTTTAACATTTCTAAGTCTCATTTAAATCACCTAAAAATATTTTACTATAGCCCATTCTTTTTGTAAACTTTTGTCATATAATTAAATGAAGAATAAAAAGGAGTTGTTTTTATTATGAAAAAAGATAGAGATTTATATTTTGAAAATCAAGGATATTTTTCTAATCCAGGAATAGGTGCACCAATGTATCAGGCACAAGGGATGTATGCAAATAATTTTCAAATGCCTTTTAACAATATGACACCAATGTATTATCCAAACAATAATGGAATGTGCAATAATGATATGAATCAAATAGAACAAAAAATTAGTAGAATGGAAAGACAAATAAGAAGATTAGATTCTAGAGTTAGTAGAATTGAAAATAGACTAAATATAAGTAATACTAATTATCAAACTACTGCAGATAATTATTCTATAAATAATAATGATATGTATATGATGTAGGAAAATAAGTTAGCAATTTAACTTATTTTTTCTATAAATTTAGTAATTAATAATTTTAATTTTAATTTTTCTTCAATAATATAAAATATTGAGAAAATTATACTTGCAAAAAATGCATATATCATATCTAGCATTGTATCATCTACCCCAGTTAGCATAACACGTTGTGCATCTTTTCTAAATATGTTATCACAAGTAAATTCAAAGAATTCCCACATTGAAGCAATAGTTAGTGTTATAGATATTATAAATAATATTTTCATCCATAAAGTATTATTTTTAATAGATTTAGTCTTAGCAAGTATTACAACTGCAAGTATTGATGACATAATTCCACTTATACCATGCATTAATTTATCATAAATTTTTATTTTGTAATAAAAGTTTAATATTGTTCCTAAAAAATGAGCAAAGAATATAAATACTAAATAGATTAATATTATTTCTTCATTTATTTTATTTTTTATGAAACAATTTATAATATATGGTAATAACATTACTGGTATTATAGATATTATTATTAAATTTTTATATAATCCTACTTCATGTTCGCCAAAGAATAAATATATTATAGATAACATAGATGTAATTACTATAATTGATAGATTTAATTTTTTAATATTTTTCATCTTACCACTTCCATTACTCTAATACATTAAATATTATGTACAAAATTTATATCTATATCTAAAGTATAACACATTTTGTTTAAAAATAATCAATTTCTATGTTACAATATAGATGGAATTGCCGATTTAGTTTAGTGGTAAAACAGATGCATGGTAAGCATCAGAGGACAGTCCGATTCTGTCATTCGGCACCAGTTTAATATTTAAATTCGGATTATTATAGTTTGAATTCAAATATAAATTAGAAAATCAAATGAAAGGTAGGTAAACTATGAAATCAATAATAATACAAGGAGCTTTAGATTCAGAGATAAATTATTTAATAGATGCTATAAAACCTAAAAAAGTAGAATATAATAATTTTATATTTTATGAAGGATCATATAATAATTACCCCGTAATCATAAGCAAAACAAAAACAGGTGAAATAACAAGTTCTATTGCTACTGTTTTATCAATAATAAAATATGATCCACTATTTATAATTAATCAAGGAACAGCTGGTGCTTGTAATAAAAAAATAAATAAAGAAGATATAGTAATTGCTGACAGCTTCTATTATCTATCACAATTTTCTATGGAAAAAGATAAAGAAACAAATAGTATTAACCCCTGGAAAAACGATGGATATTTATCAATTGATAATGAATATATATCATATAAAACTAATGAGGATTTATTAAATAAAATTAAAAAATTAAACTCTATTAAAAATTATAATATAATATATGGAAAAATTGGTAGTGGAGATATATGGTCAAAAAATAATAAAGATATACTATTGCACAATAAAAATTATGATGTACTGTGTGAATCTATGGAAGTTGCAGGTTCATATCTTGCTTCTAATTCATTGAATACACCTGTTATAGCAATTAGAGTTATAGCAAATAATGAATTGTTAAATCAAGAGTATGATGCAACAATTTCAATAAAATCACAAAAATTATGCTTAGAAATAATAGACGAAATAACAAAAAATATAAATTGATAATAAAACAAATATATACTAAAGGTATTTATGTTAACTATAATAAAACTTAGAGCTTTTAATGTTCTAAGCTTTATTATATTTTAAAAAATGTTAAAATAGTTATGTAAATGGAGATAGTATAAATGAAAATAACTGTTTTTTACCAAAAGCAAGAGTATTAAAAAAGCAAGAAAATAAATAAAAGATTAGAAAAAGTGTTGATACATTAATTATCAGCACTTTTGTAAAAATGTCTTGAAATCAATGTAACTTCAAGGCATATAATTTCATATGGCGTCCTTGAAAGGAATCGAACCTTCGACCTATCGCTTAGGAGGCGATCGCTCTATCCTACTGAGCTACAAGGACATGTATATATCATAACATAAAAAGGCTACATTAGTAACCTTTATTTTCTTAAATTAATAAATAATATTAACCAAATATTTAATGCTGTATTTAATTGATATCTAAACTTTTTTAAAAATTCTGTTGTACTTACTACTGTATCTACTATATTTACTACCCATGATTCCATATATTTAGGTATTCTATAATCAAGTGGGAACATGTGTGTTCTTATTATATTTATTCCTTTTTCTGATAAAGTAAAATACTGACTAGCATTTTCTATTGCATCTTTTGGATGACCTACTGAATATAACCTTACTTTATCTTTTGCTTTATCAAAATCTTTTGTAGTATCTAGGTAGAAATCATGTAGTAATCCAGCGCGTGCTGTTTCTTTATAATCTAGTTTTAAAAATTTAGAGATCTTATATGAATAGTATGATACTTTAATTGAATGTATCATTCTTGTTTCTCCATGATGTGGTATATTTGATAATTTATTAAATTCTTCATTGTCCATTATATCGCGCACAATGCGCAAATAATTTTCGTCTTCATCTAAAATGTTCATAATTCACCTTCTAAAGCTACTATATTATATCATATTTTATATAAAATAGAAATAACATACGCCAAAAAATAAAAGAGAGCTTGTAAAATGATGACAAACTCCCTGTAATATCAAATTGGTGACCCGTACGAGATTCGAACTCGTGAATGCATGCGTGAAAGGCATGTGTGTTCAGCCACTTCACCAACGG
>CANQLF010000015.1 GCA_947624635.1 uncultured Bacilli bacterium
TACCATATCCACAAGTGGAGGTGCATAATGGAGACAAATTATAAATTAGGTACTAGGTTAGTTATGAAAAAACAACATCCATGCGGTAACAATATATTTGAAGTTATAAGACTTGGTGCAGATATAAAAATAAAATGCATAAATTGTGGTAGAACAATTATGATACCTAGAGTAGAAATAAATAAAAAAATAAAGAAAGTGGAGGGAGATTAATGAGAAGAAAGAAAGAAAAAAAAGTAATTAGTCCAATTACAGTGTTTTTCATTTTAATAGTCATAACAATTGTGCTTAGTGCAGTACTTAGTGGACTTGGGAAAATACAAATTGGAAATAATTATCCATTTTCATTCCTATCACAAGGAAATTATAATACTATAAATAGTGTTACAGGAGAATTAGAAAATCAAATTGTTGAAGTAAATTCTTTGCTTAACAGAAGTGGAATTCAGTATATAATTGGAAATGCATTAAATAATTTTATAACATTTTCACCACTTAGTATGTTATTAATAATGTTAATTGGTTTAGCTGTAGCTGAAAAATCAGGATTAATTAAAACACTTACTTTATCTTTTAATCCAAGAACTCCAAATTATGTTTTTACAATGCTAATAATGTTATTCAGTGTTATATTAACTATATCAAGTGATATAGGTTATGTTATTATGATACCTCTTGCTGCACTTATTTTCATGATTAATAAAAGAAATCCTTTAGGTGGTATAATAGCTGCTTTTGCAGGTGTTGCAGGTGGTTATGGAATAAATTTAATGTTTGGATCATTAGATATTGCGCTTTCTAATTATTCAACCACTGCAGCAGCTTTATTAGATCCTAAATATAATGTTGGGTTATCTGGAAATATATTTTTTATGGTTATAGCTACTATTTGTTTAGTAATTATAGGAACAATAATTACAGAAAAAATGGTAATACCTAAATTACCTAGTAGATTAGAAGAAACAGATGAATTATTTATTGTTGAAAAGAACGAAAAAAGAGGTGTAATATTTTCATGTATTGCATCGCTATTCGTAGTTTTAATTTTCTTATATATGATAATACCTGGGCTTCCTTTTTCAGGATTACTTCTAGATACAACTGCGACTGGATACATGAATCAATTATTAGGTTCTAATTCTTATTTCCAACAAGGTTTAGTAGTAACACTTTCTGCTATATTGTTTGTTGCAGGATTGTTCTATGGAATAGGAGCAAAAACTATTAAAAGCGATAAAACAGTTGTGAATTATATTACTTCATCTTTAAATAGTATTGGTTATATTATTGTACTTATATTTTTCGCATCAGAATTTATTGCTATATTTAAACAAACAAATATTGGTACAATTATTAATGTATGGCTTATAAATATACTTAAAATGGGAAATATTAGTGGACTACCACTTATTATAATATTCTTTATATTCGTTATACTTGGCAATATTGTACTTCCTTCACCAAACATTAAGTGGTCTATGATGGCACCATCTATTGTTCCATTATTTATGCAATCTAATATGACACCTGAGTTTACACAAATGATTTATAGAAGTGCATTATCAGTTGGAAATCTTGTTACACCACTTCTTGCATTTTATTGTGTCTATTTAGGATATTTACAAATATATAATAAAAAAGAAGATACTATAACGATTGGAACATCATTTAAATATATTAGACCTTATTTTCTAATATTTAGTCTTATGTTCTTGCTACTTATTGTAATTTGGTATATAATAGGGGCACCAATCGGACCAGGGGTAGGACCTACATTATAAGGAGGTATGATTATGAGTTTAACAGCCGGAATAGTTGGTTTACCGAATGTTGGTAAATCAACTTTATTTAATGCAATTACTAAAAAAAATATTTTAGCTGCAAATTATCCTTTTGCTACAATAGATCCAAATGTTGGAATGGTTACAGTACCAGATAAAAGAATGGATACTTTAGTTGATATGTATACACCACTTAGTGTAGTACCAACTATGTTTGAATTTACTGATATAGCTGGACTTGTTAAGGGTGCATCAACAGGTGAAGGTTTAGGTAATAAGTTTTTATCACATATAAGAGAAGTAGATGCAATATGTGAAGTTGTAAGATGTTTTGAAGATGAAAATATAACACATGTAGAAGGTGCGGTAGATCCTATAAGAGATATTGAAATAATCAATATTGAACTTATTTTATCTGATTTAGAAATAGTAGAAAACAGAATTAATAGAATAGAAAAAAAAGCTAAAACTTCGAGAGAAAAAGATGTAGTATTTGAATATGAATTAATGGTTAGAATTAGAGATAGCTTGCAAAAAAATGTTCCTGCAAGATTCTTAGAATATTCAAAAGAAGAATTAGAAATTTTAAAACCATTTAACCTAATTACTATGAAACCATTTATATATGTTGCAAATATAAAAGAAAGTGATATTAATAGTGAAAATAAATACGTAGAGAAGGTATGCGATTACGCAAAGAGCGAAAACGCTGAAGTAGTAGTGTTATGTGCGAAAATTGAATCTGAATTAAGTGAACTAACAGATGATGAAAAAGAATTATTTTTAGAAGAACTTGGAATAAAAGAAAGTGGCCTTGATAAATTAATCAATGCAACCTATCATCTATTAGGACTTGCAACATTCTTTACTGCTGGAGAAAAAGAAGTTAGAGCTTGGACTTTTAAAAGGGGAATGAAAGCTCCAGATTGTGCAGGTATAATACACACTGACTTTAAACGTGGATTTATAAAAGCGGAAGTAATGAGCTATGATGATCTAGTTAAATACGGAAGCGAAAAACAGGTTAAAGAAACTGGTAAAATGAGACTTGAAGGTAAAGAGTATATAATGCAAGATGGAGATATTTGTTATTTTAGATTTAACGTATAATAATATGAATATTTACTGACAATCATACTGAAAATTAATAATTTTTCAGTATGATTGTCAAAATTAATAACATATATAAATCATTTTCCTGTAAAAAATTAATAAAATTAATATGTAAAATATATTTACATATTTTTTTTACTTTGTTATAATATTTAAGCGAGTACTAGTTTACTCCTTGCTTTGATAAAAAGCCGATAGACCAAAGGGAGGTGTGATTTTATGACAAGATATGAAATCATGTATATTGTAAGACCTAATTTAGAAGAAGATGCAATAAAAAAAGTAAATGAATCATTCGTTAAAGTATTAACAGATAATGGTGCATCAAATGTTGAATCTAAAGAATTAGGACAAAAACAATTAGCTTATGAAATTAAAAATTATAAAACAGGTTATTATTTTTTAATTAACTTAGAAGCTAATGATACAAAAGCAATAGATGAATTTGATCGTCTAGCACTTATTAGTGAAGATGTTGTTCGTCATTTAATAATCAATTTAGATAAATAGAAAAAAGAGGTATTAGAAATGAATAAAGTTGTAATTGTAGGAAGATTAACAAGAGATCCAGATTTGAGATATCCATCAACAAACGTTCCAGTTGCGAATTTTACTGTTGCAGTAAATCGTCCATTTGAAAATCAAAATGGAGAGAGAGTAGCTGATTTTATAAATGTTATAGTATGGAGAAATCAAGCTGAAAATGTTAAAAAATACGTAGGTAAAGGTAGTTTAGTTGGTGTAGAAGGTAGAATTCAAACGAGAAATTACGATGGCGCAGATGGAAAGAAAGTGTATGTTACTGAAGTAGTTGCTGATAGAGTAGAATTCTTAGAATCTAGAAATGCTTCTCAAGCAAGAATGGCTTCAGAAAATAATTACACAACTCAATCTGAACCACAAATGAATACACCTGAAGAAGAAGTGCCACAACCTACTACAAATATTGAAGAAGAAGATCCATTTGCTAATTTTGGTAATGAAATAGAAATTAGTGATGATGATTTACCATTTTAAAAATTAAAAAGGAGGAACTCATAATGGCAGAATTTCATGGAAGAAAAAGAAAAAAAATATGTCAAATGTGTGCCGGTAAAGATGTTAATTATAAAGATGTAGATATAATTAAAAAATATATTAACGAATCAGGTAAAATATTACCTAGAAGAGTTACAGGTGCATGTGCTAAACATCAAAGATATATTGCAATGCAAGTTAAAAGAGCAAGATTCATTGGTCTAGTACCATTTAAAAAATAAAGAAATAAGTTTTTAGACGCTTATTTCTTTTTTCTTATATTTATCAAGTTCGTTTGATTCAATTCTTCCACAAATATAATCTATAGATGTTTTAGTAAGTTCACAAAATAATACTAGTTTCTTAGTGGGGATTAGATACTCACCTTTTTCATAATAACTTATCATGTTTTGATTGACATCTAAATAGTTTGCAACATCTAATTGCGATAATCCATTTTTTAATCTTTCTTCTTTAAATTTTGTATGTAAATATTTAATATTAATTTCGCCCATATTATCATATTTTTTATTTTTAGAAAATCCAAATAAATAGTCAATACTTATATTTAATTTATTAACAATTAAGTTAAGTGTAGGAATAGGAATATCGTTTATTCCACATTCATATTTCGAATATGTGCTTCTATTTAATCCGATTTTCTCTGCAAAAGATGTTTGTGAATAATCATTATCCTCCCTTAAATTTCTTAATATTTGGTAGTACTTCAACATTTACATCACCATTTTAATTGTATGATGATATTTAATAATTGGTAAAATTTGGGATTATAGCTGATATTTACAAACATAATTGTCTTATAATGTTGCTATTTTATAATGTTATCTACAATTCCGTATTCCAATGCTTCATCTGATGACATAAAATTATCTCTCTCTGTATCCTGTTCAATCTTTTTCAAATCTTGATTTGTATTTTTTGCTAGTATCTTATTCAATTTATCTCTCATTTTTAATATTCTCTCTGCCGCAATTTTTATTTCTGTAGCTTGTCCTTGTGCGCCTCCTAGTGGCTGATGTATCATCACTTCAGAATTAGGTAATGCATATCTTTTTCCTTTTTCACCACTCGATAAAAGAAATGCCCCCATACTAGCTGCAATACCAATACAATTAGTTGAAACATCACTTTTAACGAAATTCATTGTATCATATATTGCCATACCACTAGTAACAGATCCACCAGGAGAATTAATATACATGTGAATATCATCATGACTAACTGAATCTAAATAAAGCAGTTGTGCAATAACACTATTTGAATTATTATCATCTATTTCTCCACTAAGTAATATTATCCTATCTTTAAGTAATCTAGAATAAATATCATAAGCTCTTTCCCCCATACTATTTTTTTCAATTACTGTTGGAATTAAATTCATTTTTTTCATCACCCAATAATAATTTAGTCTAAATTAATAATTTTATTCATAAATTTATATGACAAAATACTAAGTTTTTGGTAGAATATAGTTATAAGAGAATAAGAGGGATATTTATGAATGATATAATTAATATAACAATTAATAATGAGACAAAACAATATTCCAAAGGAATTACTGGATTAGAATTAAGTAAATATTATAAATCAACATTGCCAAATGATATATTAGCAATGAATGTAAATGGTAAATTTACAACATTAAATACTAAAATTACGAGAAATTGTAATATTGAATTTATAGATTATATGAATCGTGACGGTAATAGGATGTATGTAAATGGTCTTAAATTTCTACTTATAATTGCAGTTAAAGAATTGTTTGGTAATAGTAGTGATGTATCTTTTGAACATTCTATTGATAAAGGAATATACTGTAATTTAAAATTAAATAGAATAATAGATGATAATATTTTCAATGATATAACTCAAAAAATCAAGGAAATAGTTAATTGTGATTTTCAAATTGAAATGCTAGGTGTAACTAAAAAAGATTTAATAGATTTTTATAGAAAAACAAATCAATTTGAAAAAATCAAAAATTTAAAAGTTATGACTGAAGATTATGCTTCACTTATAAAATGCAAAAATTATTATGGATATTTCTATGGATATTTACCTATATCAACTGGATATTTAAAGGATTTTGCTTTGACCTATTTAGGAAATAATAAAATGGTATTAAGATATCCTGTACTTAGAGGTAATGGTTCTATTCCAGAATATATTCATCATGAAAAAATAATTGAAGTATTTGATGATTATTCAAAGTGGATAGATATAATGGAAGTATCTAATGTGGGAAGTTTAAATGAAATTGTATCGAATGGTGAAATAAATGATTTTATCATGATGAATGAAGTATTACAAAATAATAAACTTATGGATATAGCTAAAAATGTATATAAAGTAAAAGATAAAATAAATATGGTTTTAATAGCTGGGCCATCCTCTTCTGGAAAAACCACTACTGCTCATAAATTTTGTATGTATTTAAAATCTTTGGGATTAAATCCACATATAATATCTACTGATGATTATTTTTTAAATAGAGAAGAATCACCAAAAGATGAAAATGGTGAGTATGATTTTGAAAGTATAGATACAATAGACTTGAAATTGTTTAATGAACACTTAGCAAAATTGATTAAAGGAGAAAAAGTGGATGTACCAACATTTAATTTTATTAAAGGTGAGAAAGAATTTGGAAATAGATTTTTACAACTAAAAGAAAACGATATTTTAATAATAGAGGGGCTTCATACACTAAATGAAAAACTTACATCTTCTATTCCAAGAGATAAGAAATTAAAAATATACATAAGTCCATTTACACCACTTAGTATTGATAATCATAATCATATATCCACATCTGATGTAAGATTACTTAGAAGAATAGTAAGAGATTATCGTACTAGAGGAAGTAATGTTGAAAATACTCTTAAAATGTGGGATAAGGTAAGGTCAGGAGAAGAAAAAAATGTTTTTCCATTTCAAGATGAAGCAGATTATGTATTTAATACAGCTCTAATCTATGAGGTGGGAGTTCTTAAGATTTATGTGGAGCCTCTTTTATTCACTGTAGAAGAAGAGTCCCCATACTATGAAGAAGCAAAAAGGCTCATAACGTTCTTGAAAATATTTTTACCTATACCTTCAGATAATGTTCCAAATGATTCTATATTACGTGAATTTATTGGAAAAAGTTGTTTTTATGAATAATGTTTGATAAAATAAATTTGAAAGGATTGATAAATTATGGCAATTAAAGTAGCAATTAATGGATTTGGTAGAATTGGTAGATTAGTTTTTAGAATTATGGAAGAAGATGATAACTTTGAAGTTGTCGCAATTAATGATTTAAGCGATGCAGAAAGTTTGGCATACTTACTTAAGTATGATTCAGCACATAGAAATTATAGAAAAGATGAGATAACTAATACTGACCATTCTATAATAGTAGGTGGTAGAGAAATAGAGGTATATAAAGAAAGTGATCCAAGTAACCTACCTTGGGGTAAGCTTGGAATAGATATAGTTTTTGAATGTACAGGATTTTTTACATCATTAGAAAAATCTATGGCACATATTAATGCGGGAGCAAAGAAAGTTATTATTTCTGCACCAGCAAAAGGTGACTTAAAAACTATAGTTTACAATGTAAATCATGAAATATTAGATGGCAGTGAAAAGGTTATATCTGCTGCAAGTTGTACAACAAACTGTCTTGCTCCAGTAGCTAAAATTATCAATGATAACTTTGGTATTAAAAAAGGATTTATGACAACAGTTCATGCGTATACGAATGATCAAGCAACACTAGACATTGTACATAAAAAAGGTATTAGACCAAGAAGAGGTAGAGCTGCTGCAGAAAATATAGTTCCAACATCAACTGGTGCAGCTAGTGCATTAGGTCTAGTTATTCCTGAACTTTCTGGTAAGTTGGATGGTATTGCTTTACGTGTTCCAGTACTTACTGGTTCTGTAGTAGATTTATCACTAGAATTAAACAAAAATACTACAGTTGAAGAAATAAATGAACTATTTAAAAACAGTCAAAATGAAACTATAGGATATACTACTGATCCAATTGTATCAAGTGATATTATCGGACTTGAAAATGGTTCATTAGTTGATGGGTTAAGTACACAAATACTTGATACTGAATCTGGACAAATGGTAAAAGTAATTGCTTGGTATGATAATGAAATGAGTTATTCATATCAAATGGTTAGAACTGCAAAATATTGGGTAAATTTATAAAATTAATGACAAGTAAATTTTTGCAATGTAAATATTGATATTTATTTTAAAATATGATATTATGTATACAGATGAGGGAAACTTCATAAAATAAAAAAGAGATACACTTGATTGTGGTATGTTAAGTGTTTCTCACATTCAATAAAATGTTTTGAAACACCGTTATAGCAAGCTGACGGTGTTTTCTCAAGTTAATCTCTATTGTTAAGAATGAGGATAGTATATAAAACTATCATAGCGAATGCTACTAGTAATTCCATTAAAAGAATTATTCCTTTCCTTAATCATGGGAAGATCACCTCCACTCATAATATATATCTAATTATTTATGAATGGTTAAAACACCTAACTATCAAATGTATCTCTAAGTTAATTATATAGTAATTTTATAAATTAATCAAGTGTAAATTTTTGCTTATACTTTTTTTCTTTATTACAATTTAGTCATTTGATTATTTAACAATTTATGTTATACTTATCTTGTATTATTATTAGGAGGTTATCTTCATGAAGAAAACAATAAAAGATTTTGACTTAAAAGGAAAAAGAGTAATTATTAGATGTGATTTTAACGTACCTATTAAAGATGGTAAAATTACTGATAATACTAGAATAGTTGAAAGTTTAAAAACAATTAAATATGCAATAACAAATGGCGCAAAAGTAATACTTATGTCTCATTTAGGAAAAGTAAAAGAAGAAAGTGATAAAAAGAACAAAAGTCTTAAATGTGTTGCGCTAGAATTATCTAAATTATTAGGTCAAAAAGTTACTTTTATTAATGAGACAAAAGGTAAAAAATTAGAAGATGCAATCTCCAATATGAAAGAAAAAGAAGTAATCTTGATGGAAAATACAAGATTTGAAGATATAGATGGTAAAAAAGAAAGTGGAAACGATCCTGAACTTGGTGTGTATTGGGCAAGTCTTTGTGATATATTTATAAATGATGCTTTTGGAACATCTCATAGAAGCCATGCATCAAATGTAGGTATTGCATCAAATGTTGAAAGTGGTATAGGTTTTTTAATACAAAAAGAATTAGATATGTTACTTCCTGCAATAAATAAACCAGATAGACCATTTACAGTAATACTTGGTGGTGCAAAGGTAAGTGACAAAATAAAAGTAATAGAAAATCTAGTTGAAATAGCAGATTATATACTAATAGGTGGAGGAATGTGTAATACCTTTTTAAAAGCTGAAGGATATAATGTTGGTTCATCTTTAGTAGACAATGATAATATAGATTTCTGTAAAAGAATGTTAGATAAATATCCTAATAAAATTATTTTGCCTATAGACTTGGTAGTTAATGATGAATACAAAGATACAAAAGGAGTTAATAAACTTATAAATGAAATAGAAGATGAAGAAATGAGTCTAGATATAGGTAGTAAAACAATAGAACTTTTTAAAACATATATAGCTAAATCTAAACAAATAATTTGGAATGGACCAATGGGTGTCTTTGAATTTAAAAACTATGAAAAAGGTACAAAAGAAATATGTGATGCAGTATCAAGTGTTAAAGGTAAAACTATAATTGGTGGAGGAGATAGTGCATCAGCTGCTAAAAAATTTGGCTATGACGAAAAATTCACACACATCTCAACAGGAGGTGGTGCATCATTAGCTTTATTTGAAGGAGTAACACTTCCTGCAATAGATGTAATACCAAATGTAGAAGATGATGTTACAAACTTTAAAAAAAAAACTATTTAGTACTAATACTAATAATGTTAGTAGTTCTATACTTTTCTCTAAAAGATAATTTAAGTGAAGTAATACATCAAATATTTAATCTTAATATATGGTTTTTTATACTTGCACTTATCTTTATGGGAATATATGGACTATTAAGAACATTATCACTACATACAATAATTAAAGATTTTAAGAGTGATTTTAAAATAACTAATACCATTAAAAATATGCTTATAACACAATTTTTCAATGGCACAACACCATTTGCTTCAGGTGGGCAACCTGCACAAATTTATTTCTTAAAAAAACAAGGAATAGATCTTGCAACAGGAACAAGTATAGTAATACAAAATTTTGTTATATATCAATTAGTACTTATTATATATGGTTTAGTATCAATAATACTTAATATATTTTTTGATTTTTTTCCTGAAGTTACAGTATTAAAACATTTTATAATATTAGGTTTTATTATCAATTCAGCAGTAATGGTAGTTTTATTCTTAATTAGTTTTGCTAAAAAATCTAATAAATTTGTTGTAGAAAAAATTATTAATTTCTTATATAAAATAAAAATAGTAAAATATAGATTAAAAAATATAAATAGATTTAATCATACAATAGATAAATTTTATGAAAGCGCTAAAAAGATAAGGAAAAATAAAAAAACTTTTATCAAATGTTTTATATATAATTTCATTGCATTTTCATTTCTATATTCAATTCCATTAGTACTTTTAAAAAGTACGATGGCAAACTACAACATGAGCATACTTACTTCAGTTGTTGCTTGTAGTTATGTAATGATTATAGGAGCATTTGTACCAATACCTGGTGGTTCAGGTGGATTAGAATATGCATTTATAAAATTTTATGGAAATTATATAAAAGGTTATGTACTTTCAACTATAATGATCATGTGGAGATTTATTACATACTATTTAGGTATGATACTAGGTACTATAGCTTTAAGTATTAATACAAAAAGGAGGAAGGAATAATGAGAATAGGTTTGTTTACTGATACATATCCTCCATATATTAATGGTGTATCTACAAGTATTTCTATGCTTAAACATGCATTAGAAAAACAAGGCCACCAAGTATTTGTAGTAACTGTTAATAATGAACTTATAAAATATGCTTATGAAGAAGGGGGGAGGGTAATAAGAATCCCTGGAGTTCCAACAGGTATATATGATTATAGACTTACTGGAATTTATCCTTTAAGATGTGTTAATAAAATTAAAAAGTGGAAATTAGATATAATACATTCACATACAGAATTTGGTGTAGGAACATTTGCTAGAATACTTGCTAAACAACTTAATATACCACTTGTTCATACATATCATACAATGTATGAAGATTATGTTCATTATATTACAAAAGGATATTTCGATCATGCAAGTAAAAAAATAGTAGAACATTTAACTCTTTTTTACTGTGATAAAACGATATCAGAACTTATTGTTCCAACTAAAAAAACATATGATTTATTTAAAGAAAAATATAAAGTTAGAAGAAATGTACATATTATTCCAACAGGTATAGAAGTTGAAAGATTTTATAAAGAAAAATATACAACTTCTATGATAGATAAATATAGAAATAAATTAAATATAAAAAAAAGTGATTTTGTAATATTATTTGTTGGAAGACTTGCTCAAGAGAAAAATGTAGAATTTTTAATAGATTCTCAAAAAGATTTTGTTAAGAAAAATCCTAATTGTAAATTACTAATAGTTGGTGATGGACCTGATATTGAAAAATATAAAAAATTGGCTTTAAGATTAGGTTTAGAAAACAATGTTATATTTACTGGTAAAGTTCCATGGGAAGAAGTACCGATATACTATCAGATTGCAAATCTATTTGCGACTGCATCTACAACAGAAACACAAGGATTAACAGTAATAGAAGCGATGGCTGCATCTACCCCACCAATTGCGATAGATGATGAAAGCTTTAGAAATGTAGTAGTAGATGGTCTTAATGGAAAAATATTTAAAAATAAAAGACAATATAAAAAAATTGTTATGGACTTAATGGACAACTCTGACGAGATAAAAATATTATCCAAACAAGCAAGAAGAGGCGCAGAACAGTATTCATCAAAGTATTATGCTGAAAGAGTTTTAGATGTTTATAAACTTGCAATTGAAAATAATCCAAAATATAAATATGATATATTTGGTAGAGTTAAGAAAGTGATAAAGGGGAATGAAGATGAATAAGATAATTGTAGCTAATATGAAAATGAGTATGACTTTAAAAGAAATAGGTTATTACATTAAAGTACTAAATGACAAATTAGATACTGATAATGATGTCATTATTGCGCCATCATTTATATTTCTACCATACTTTAAGAGTGATAAATATTTAACATGTGCACAAGATGTATCTGAATATGAAAGTGGACCATATACTGGTGAAGTAAGTGCGTTACAACTTAAAAGTATAAATGTTAAATATACAATAGTAGGTCATAGTGAAAGAAGAAATATATTTCATGAAAATAGTGCGATAATACATAATAAAATCAAACATTGTTTAGATAATGATATAAGTCCAATAGTATGTATTGGTGAAGATAAAAAAGAAAGAATATCTATGACAACTGAACAATTTTTAAGAAGAGATATTCTTGAACTTCTACAAGATTTTCCAAAAGAACAACTAGAAAATGTAATAATTGCTTATGAACCAAAATGGGCAATAGGAACAGGTATAACTCCAACACCTAAAGAAATAGATGAAACTATTTTCTTTATTAAAGATATAGTTGAAAGTGCTTTTAAAGTTGACGTTAAAGTTTTATATGGTGGAAGTATTAATAAAGAAAATATATCTGATTTTAAAAAACTTAAAAATGTAGATGGATTTTTAATAGGTGGTTCATCAACAGATATAGATGAATTTTTAGAAATAATAGAACAGATATAGTTCTATTTTTGTTGATTAAAAAAAGAAAAATTGATACAATTATGTTGATAGTGATATTAAAATTGATAACAAAAAACTGTTGAAAAAAATCTTGACTTGGGGGGGGATTTTTATATAATTTAACTAGAGTTGTTAATAATAAAATAGAGGTGTAGATTATGGCAAAAAAGAAAGAAAATTAAAATACATAAAAGAACACAAATTAGTAATTGGTATTATAAGTATAATTT
>CANQLF010000016.1 GCA_947624635.1 uncultured Bacilli bacterium
CAATAAAAAAAGATAAATTTTTCATCTTTTTTCTTAAAATTTATCTTTTCTACTATTATCGGCTGTAAATACTAACACAAAATCCTTATAAATCCTAAAAATATCCTTATTTTAATGAAAAAACTTTTGATTTATAGTATAATATCTGTGTTAGAAAGAAGGAAAAAGAGTGAAAATTATATCAATTAATGCAGGAAGTTCTTCCTTAAAATTTAGTTTATTCAATATGGAAAATGAAGAATTATTAATATCAGGAACATTTGAAAGAATAGGAGTAGGAGGTAGTTTTGTTACTTTTAAACTTAATGGAGAAAAAATCAAGAAAGAAATAGAACTTAATAATCATAAAGAAGCTGTAGAAGTTTTACTTAAAGAATTAGTAGAATTAAAAGTTATTAAATCTTTAGATGAAATAGATGCAGTTGGACATAGATTAGTCCATGGTGGAGACGTTTATTCAAAAAGTGTAATTATAGATGATGATGTATTAAAAACAGTAGATGAATTATCTATTCTTGCACCACTTCATAATCCAGCTAACTTAACAGGAGTTAGAAGTTTTAAAGAAGTATTACCAAATATACCAATGGTAGGAGTATTTGATACTGCATTCCATCAAACTATGGATAAAAGTGCTTATCTATATGGTGTACCTTATGAATGGTATGAAAAATATGGTGTTAGAAAATATGGATTTCATGGTACAAGCCATAACTATATCACTAAGACAATTAGTGAATATTTAAAAAGAGATGATTTAAAAATAATTTGTTGTCATTTAGGTAATGGTTCATCAATTACTGCAATTAAAGATGGGAAATGTATAGATACATCTATGGGATTTACTCCAAATGCTGGACTTATTATGGGTACAAGATGTGGAGATATCGATGCATCATTAATACCTTATGTCATGGAAAAAACAGGTAAAAGCCTAGATGAAGTAATGAATGACTTAAATAAAAATAGTGGATTACTAGGAATTAGTGAAGTAAGTAGTGATAATAGAGATATAGAAGATGGAATAAAAGAAGGTAACGAAAAATGCATCTTAGCTCAAAATATGTTAGTAAGAAAAATAGTAGGATATATCTCAATGTATAACACTTATTTAGGTGGGGCAGATGTTATATGTTTTACAGGAGGAATTGGTGAAAACGGTATAGATGTAAGAAGTGCGGTTATGAATGACCTAAAAGTATTAGGTGTTAAACCATCAGAAGAAAGAAATAACGTAAGAGGTAAACTTCAATTAATAACTGAAGATGATTCAAAAATAGCTTGTTATGTAGTACCTACAAACGAAGAATTAATGATTGCGCTTGATACATATAATTTAGTTAAATAATAGAATTGATGTGAGTTTATGAATACATATAAATCAATATATAAGCAAATAAAAAAGTATGATAGTATAGTAATAGGTAGACACCTAAGAGTAGACCCTGATGCAATGGCTTCAGAACTAGCTTTAAAAGAACTTATATTAAATACTTTTAAAAATAAAAAAGTGTATGCGATAGGGCTATCTGCATCTAGATTTAAATACATGGGAGACTTAGATAAAATAGATGAAGATATAGCTAAAAAATCATTATTTATAATACTTGATACACCAGATGTTAAAAGAGTAGATAGTGATTATATAGATGAATTTAAATATAAAATCAAAATAGATCATCATCCATTTGTAGAAAAATTTTGTGATATAGAATGTATTAATGAAAATGCATCATCTACCTGTGAAATGATACTTGATTTTGCCTATAAAATGAAGATGAACATAAGTAGGAAATGTGCAGAACTGTTATTTACTGGAATAGTATCAGATACTAATAGATTTACAACTATAAATACTTCATTTAAAACTTTTGATTTAATACATAAACTTATAAAAGATACAAATATAGATTTTACTAGTCTTTATGATAAGTTATATGCAAGGCCAATAAAAGAAGTAAGACTTCAAGGTTATATAAGTCAAAATTTAGAACTTACAGATAATGGACTTGCATACATTAAAGTAGATGATGATGTAATAAATCAATTTGGAGTAGATTCAGCTAGTCCAGGAAATATGATTAATAATTTTAATTATATTAATGAAATATTAGTTTGGGTATTTGTAACTAAAGATGTTAAAAATGATATATATAGAATAACTATGCGTTCAAGAGGGCCAGTAATAAACGAAGTAGCTTCAAAATATAACGGTGGAGGTCATGTAAGAGCAAGTGGCGCAAGAGTAAAAACAATGGAAGAAGTAGATAACTTGATAAAAGATTTAGATATGGTATGTAAAGATTTTAGAGGTGATATAGATGAAAATAAATAGTGTTGAACTTAAAATTTCAGCAGTTAGAACTAGTCAATATCCTGATGATAAAAAAAGCGAATTTTTAATGATAGGTAGAAGTAATGTAGGAAAAAGTAGTTTTATAAATGCTTTAGTGCATAGAAAAAATTTTGCGAGAACATCTAGTAGACCTGGTAAAACACAAACATTAAACTTTTACCTTGTAAACGATACTTTTTACTTAGTCGATGTTCCAGGGTACGGATATGCATTAACAAGTAAAAAAAATCAAGCTAAATTTGGTAAGATGATTGAAGAGTATTTAACTACAAGAGAAAATTTAAAACATATATTTTTACTAATAGATTTTAGACATAAACCAACTAAAGATGATCTACTTATGTATAACTATTTGAAGTATTTTAATCTTCCAGTAACCGTAGTCGCAACTAAAATAGATAAAATAACTAAAGGACAATGGGATAAATACAAAAATATTATTTTAAAAGAATTAGATCTTGTCCATGGAGATGAACTTGTATTATTCTCATCACTTTCCAAAGAAGGAAAAGATCAAATTCATAATATAATTGAAAATAAATTGACTGAAAATTAATACAACCTAGTGGGTTAATTTTGATTAGGATATCCCGTTTAGATATCCCGTTTTAGAAAAAACGACTATAAATTATAAAAGATAAGTGAGGAAAATCCTACTTATTTTTGTGTAATATTAACTGCTAATATTGATATATGTACCACAAAGTAAAGAGTAGTAATCCTGCCTATAATGTTAGTAGTGCCACAAAGTGAAGATTAGTGTATTGGGTAGATAAGCTTCAAAGGAATGGATTCCTTTGAAGGAATAAACCATTATGTTAGATAAAAAGTAAAAATCAAGGGTTTTATGAATTCGCTTCGCTCACCCTTGATTTTTATTTTTATCACTTGTTTTTTATTATCATATCTTTCATATTTAACTTTTCTATTGGAATGTGGTGTAAATTGAGAGTTTCTAATATTTCACTGCCTAATTCTTCTTCTAATAATTGAATTGGTGTTTTGAAATTTTTCTTGGGCCTTGGGTAATTATTTAGTCTTGTTATTATATCTAATATATCTTCATCCGTTAATTTCGTTATATCATATCCTTTTCTTATTAACCACCTTAGTAGTATATGATTGTTTTCTATATGTGGTTTTTCATATGATGCATATGTGTGTGTATAATATACCGACATCCTTTTTTCTATATCTTCATAAATTGATTTCTCTAATGCTTCATAGTTTGTAAATTCTACTCCATTATCTGGTATCCCTTTTCTAAATATTACATAGAATTTTGATTTTAATTTTTCCTCTAATTTATCTAATACTTTTTTAATTTCTTCCTGTGTTTTTTGTTTTATTTTAAATGCAAGCATTAATGAAAAACAAGGAATCATTATTGTAAATAACAATGCTCCTCCTTTTATTCCTTCAACTGTATCTAGTTCTACTATTCCTAATGGTCTATTTTCTCTTTCTTCATTTGTTAAATTTTCTATACTTCTACCATTTAATTGATGACCTTTTACTGTATTCCTTTTTAAAGTGTTAGTTCCATATCTTACTCTTGATACTTTATTTCTAAGATCTAAATTTCCACAGTCTAATAGTCCTTTATCTATCCAATCATAAAATGAAGAGGTTGATGATTTATACATTTCGTATTTCTCTGGTAATGTATTCATTATTACCTCTGGAGATATACCATTTTTTATTCTGTCGGATAGATAGTCTTTGAATTCTTGAGGAAATGAATCAATTTTAGTACCCATTCTTGATATCTTTTGAACAGCATTATGCATTTTTATTGCAGTTTCTGCATGATATTTAATTTTAACATTATTACATTTTGAATACATTTCACATCCATTACATACATGATGATTTTTTTTAAGTAGTTCACAATCAATAGATACTTTATAGTTAGGACATATTTTTACTGCATTATTACAATATTTACACTGGGAACATCTTATTTTATCTATTATATTTTCACACAAATATTTTTGATGACAATTGTCTTTGTTTAGGCAGTTTGAGCATTTTCTAGATTTTCCAAAATATGATGAGTATTTTTTTATTTCTTTTCGTATTCCTGAAGGATCTTTTTGAATAATTCTTCCTATATCTGCTGGTGATCTATTATTATTTAGGTAAAATTCGATATTGGCTAGTTCCAATTCTGTTAAATTTTTGTTAGAATAATTACGTCCCATATACATACCTCCTATACATAATTTTCTAAACAACAGTTATTGTATCATAGGTTTTATATGGGATTAATACTATTCGGGATATCCTAATCAAAATTTATATCAATTCGGGATATCGTTAAAATAATTGACTTAATACAACCTAGTGTTGTATTTTTTTCTATATTATTTTATAATTATTCTAGGTGATAGAATGGAAAATAAAGGATTTACATTAGTCGAACTAATAGTTAGTATAACTTTAATATTACTTCTTTTTACAATTATAGTGCCCGCTGGAATTAAATTAAATAATAATGCCAAAATTAAAGAATGTGAAAATATAAAAGATGAAATACTTACTGCAGTAGATTTATATGTTGATAGTCACATGGTGAATGGAAAAGTATCTTTTAGTTATGTAACTTTAAAACAACTATATGATGAGGATTTAATTGAAAGAGAATATAAAATAGATATTAATGGAACAAAAATATTTGAAGGTAAATGGAATAATGAGGATTTAAAGATTAATATAACTAGAACTAATAGTTCTGTTGATTATAAAGATGATGAATTAAAAGAAAAAATGGGATATTACACATATAGTTTAGAAAAAGATATATGCTATAAGAAAAATGAACCATTAAATAAAACTCTTGCTGATACAATTTTAGCTAAAGAAAAGCCAATAACAACTTCACCACAATTTACAACAGATTCAACAGACAAAGGTTTATATAAATTGCAAGGAGATATAGCAGCAGGTGGTAAAAATATATATTACTATAGAGGAGCAGTAGACAACAATTATGTACAATTTGGGACATATACAAAAGAAGTAAAAAATCAAGTATACGAAAATAGTGTAAAACAACAAACAGTAGCACAAAAAGGAGATCCAATATTATGGAGGATAGTGCGAATAAATGAAGACGGAAGTGTAAAACTAATTGCAGAACACAATATAGGAGATACATATCATGTATGGAATTCAAATGGAAAATCAGATTATGAAGGAAGTACAATAAAGAAAACAATAGATGATTGGTATAAAGAAACGTTTGAAACAACAGAAGAATATCCAGAAAATAAAGAATTAGCAACCCTAATACAAGATACAGAATTCTGCAATGATAGAAGTGGAGATAATTATAATGCAGTATATGCAAGATTAAAAAAAACTCCACCAGAACCAACGTTAAAATGTTCACAAGTAGATATAATAACAGCAAAAGCTGGATTAATAAGCGCAGATGAAATTGTATATGCAGGAGCTTTAAATAGTAAAGGTGTAACAAATAATACAACATATTTAAACAATAACACATATTTTTGGACAATTTCGCCGCGTTCTTCCGCTTCGCTGTACTCTTCTGCTAGCGTATTCTATTGGTCCCCTTACCCTTACTACCTGTACATGGACAGCCAAAGTGTCTCTAGCGCGAATTTTGTGGCAGCTCGTCCAGTTATAACTTTGTCATCTGAAGCATCTACCACATCAGGTTCTGGGACAAGTACCGATCCCTGGGTAATAAAATGATAAAATTATGAGGCAAACCTATCAAAAACGATGGTCAATAAAAGATAGAGAAAAAAACAGTGAAAAAAGATAGAAATGTAACTAATGATTTCACTGTTTTTCTCTATTTGTTCAAAAGCCTTAAAAAATCAAACACTAATTTTGACAGGATTTCATAAAATACACTAGGTGGTATAATGAAGTTAGAACTTTTTAATTTAAATAATATTACTATATATTTAAATAAAGATTATTTAAAAAAAATAAAATTTAACTTAGAAGAAAATGTAGAAAAAGAATTTAAAAAATTGTTCTTAAAAATTAAAAACATTTATAATATAAATATGTGTGGATATTATGAAGTAGTAGTATATGAAAATGATATATATGGAATAATTATAGAACTTGAAAAAGATGATGATGAATATGTAAAAATATTTGGAGATACATTAGATATGAAAATAGTATTTAAATTTGATAGTGATATTTATTATGAATTAGAAGAGTTTGATAAATATGATTTTAATAAATATCACTTATATTATTATAATGATAAATTTTATATTGAATTAAAAGATAAAAATATAAATTATAGAGAATATCTAAGACTATTAGAAAATAGTACTATAATATATGGTAATAATTTAAAAGAAATTGAAAATAATTTAGTAAAAATTAAGTAGATATATTTTAATAATTATATTATAATTAACTTGTAGATTGGGTGATGATATGGATAAAATATTTGAAATAATTGAATTAGAAAAGAAAAGACAAAATGAACATATAGAACTAATTGCTTCAGAAAATTTTGTAAGCTTGGATGTTTTAAAAGCACAAGGATCTATTTTAACAAATAAGTATGCTGAAGGATATTCAAGAAATAGATACTATGGTGGTTGTAAATATATAGATATGATTGAAGATGAGGCAATAAGTAGAGTAACTAAGTTATTTAATGTGAAATATGCAAATGTTCAACCTCATTCTGGAAGTAGTGCGAATATGGCAGTATATAAAGCTTTACTAAATGTAGGTGATACTGTTATGGGTATGAGTTTAAGTGATGGGGGACATTTAACACATGGACTTAATGCTAATTTTTCAGGTAGAGAATACAATATTGTTAGTTATGGTGTAGATGATAATGGATTTATTGATTATGATGAAGTAGAAAAAATTGCATTAGAAGTTAAACCTAAAATGATAATTGCAGGTGCGACTGCTTATTCTAGAATAATCGATTTTAAAAGATTTAAGGAAATTTCAGATAAAGTAGGTGCTTACTTAATGGTCGATATGGCACATATTGCAGGATTAGTTGCAGCAGGTTTTCATCCAAATCCATGTGAAGTTGCTGACGTTGTAACATCAACTACACATAAAACTTTAAGGGGCCCTAGAGGTGGAATAATTCTTACAAATAATGAAGAAATAATTAAAAAAATAAATAAGATAATTTTCCCTGGACTTCAAGGTGGACCACTAATGCATGTTATCGCAGCTAAGGCTGTTTGTTTTGGTGAAGCAATGAATGATGAATTTAAAACATATATTGGTAATGTAGTTAAAAATGCTAAGGCTATGTCTGACAGATTTAAAATATTAGGCTCAAAAGTAATAACTGATGGAACAGATAATCATTTATTATTATTAGATGTCAAATCATCTTATGGAATAAACGGACTTGATGCACAAGAAATATTAGAAAGTGTCAATATTACATGTAATAAAAATACAATTCCAAAAGATACTTTAAGTGCAAAAGTAACATCAGGTCTTAGACTTGGAAGTGCAGCTATGACTACAAGAGGATTAGTAATTGCTGACTTTGAAAAAATTGCTGATTTAATAGATTCAGTATTAAAAGATAGCAGTGAAGAAAACAGAAAAAAAGTAAAAGAAGAAGTTTTAAAATTAACTAGTAAATATCCACTTCCATATTAAGTGGGTATTTTTGATGTTAGGTTGCGGACATTGTCTGCCGTATGCTATAATTATTATATAAGTAAGGAGTTGACTCTTATGAAAATTAGTAGTAAAAAAATGAAATATTTAAGTAAAATAACAAACTCATTATATGATGATCTTAAGATAGAATTTTTATATCACTCTAATCATTTGGAAGGAAGTACTTTTTCAAAAAATGAACTTGATAAATTGTTAAGTGAAAAGAAAGTTGAAGGTAAACATACATTAGATGATATTATTGAAACTAGAAATTCAATTGAATTATTTGATCAAGTTATAGATGATTGTGGTAAAAATATTGATAAATTTATGTTGTTTAATTGGCATAAAATATTGAAAAAAGGATCTGTAGATGATGAAATCAATAATACAGGAATGTGGAAGAAATATGAAAATAAATTAAGAGGTATTAATTTAAATTTAGCATATCCAAATGAAGTAGATAATTTAATGTTTAATTTATTAGAAGATTTTAATGAACTTAAAAATGTTACTATAAAAAATATAGCTGATTTTCACTATAGATTTGAATTAATTCATCCATTTCAAGATGGTAATGGTAGAATAGGTAGATTTATAATTTTAAAACAATGTATTGATAAAAATATTGATTTAATCGCTATCGATAATAAATATGATGATGAATATAGAAAAGCTTTATATATTGCTCAAACTACAAATAATAGTGATGAATTAGTTAAAGTATTTAAAAAATGCCAAGAAGCCTTAGATGGAAAATTTAAAGATAGTAAAAATATATTAAATAAAATAGATGAAGAAATAAAATAATTATTATTTATTTTAATTGTATAAAGAGTGTGATGTATAAATGACAAATAAATTAGAAGAAATTGTTAAAAAATTAACAAAAGAAAATAAAACTATTTCTACAATGGAATCATGTACTGGTGGTGGTTTTGTTAATGCCATAACCAATATAGAAGGAGCTAGTGAAGTATTAAAATTTAGTGCGGTTACTTACTCAAATGAATATAAAATTAAAATGGGAGTAGATAAAGATATAATAGATAAATATTCGGTATATAGTATACAAACTGCTAAAGATATGAGTAAGAAAATAAGTGATTTTACAAATTCTAACTATGGTGTTGGTATAACTGGTAAGATAAATAGGGTAGATAAAAATAATCCATTTGGTAGTGATAATATTACATTTGTAAGTATATATGATAAAGATAATGATAAATACTATACAATGAGTATTGAAATGATTAAATCAACTAGAAAAGAAAATAAAGAATTAATCATAAACATGATTGCTTCATTACTATTAAATATACTATAATATAAATATAAAGGAGAGTAGATAATATGAATTTAAATGGAAAAGTTGCAGTAGTAACAGGTGGCGCAATGGGTAATGGCCTAGGCATTGTAAAGGTATTTTTAAAAAGTGGTGCAAGGGTTGTTATACTAGATTATAGTAAAGAATTAGATAACACAATAACTTCACTAAAACAAGAAGGGTACGATGTATCAGGATACTCTGTAGATATTAGAGATAAGAAAAGACTAGAAGAAATAGGTAGTGATGTTAAAGAAAAATATGGACATGTAGATGTTTTGGTAAATAATGCAGGAGTATGCATGCTTGAAACATTTGATAATATGTCTGATGAATTAAGAGATTATCATTTCGATATAAATATTAAAGGTACATGGAATGTTACAAAGGTATTCTTACCATTAATAAAAGAAGCTAAAAAAGGTTCAATTATAAACTTATCTAGCGTAACTGGACCAATGGTTGCAGATAGTGGTGAAGTTGCATATGCAACTACTAAAGCAGCACTAATCGGATTTACTAAAGGCCTTGCCATGGAACTAGTTAACGATAATATAAGAGTTAATGCAATCATGCCAGGATATATCTTAACTCCTATGGTTGAAGCAATGGCAAAAGTTACAGATAAAGAAAATCCACAAAGTGTAGTAGATGGTATCGCAAAAGGTATACCTATGGGTAGACTTGGTACAATAGAAGAACTAGGTAATCTAGCGCTTTTCCTAGCAACAGACGCATCAAGTTATATAACTGGACAAGGTATAGTAATAGATGGCGCATCAACACTACCTGAGACTATGGTTATGGGAGTATAAATTAAAAAGGTTTTGGTATTATGAATAATTTAGAAGTATATGAAGATTATGTAAAAAAAGTATTGAATATACCTTATTGTAATTTTCACAATTTAGATGAAAAGGTAATATATGAAATCATAGTTGGACTATCACTAATGTATGAGATGTATCCAAAATTAAGTAAAGCAATATGCATGATAGGTGATGGTATGGACGCTAATGACTATCAAAACATATTACTTAATTCAAATAAAGAAATATATGAATTTAATGATGGTGCGGTACATATTCCATATAAAGAAAAAATGGGGGCAAACTACATATTATCATTGTATAAAAATACTTCTGGATTGTATATAGATAAAGATAGTCTAATGGAAAATAGATCTTTTCCGTTTCACATATCACTTATAATCGGAGAAAGAACGCTTAATAGTGATATATCACAAATAAAAGATATATCAGCTACCGTTCATGGTAGATTTGGTATTTACCATGAATTTGGACATTTACTTGATTACGTATTACATATAAGTGAAAATGAAAAATTAAATAAATTGATTGAAAATCATAATATAAAAGAAGAAATAGATGATTATGCAGAAACTAATATACAAGAGTTAGTTGCTGAAGCATTTGCTTATTATATATTTGATAAAAGAAAACTATGTGACTTAGAAAAGAAATTAAATATTAAAGAATATAGTAGCGTTTATGCAAAAATTACACCTTTAATATTAAAAATAGGTAAATTAATAGATAAATTATATATGGAATATTTTAATAATTTACAAGTTAATGATCTATACGATTTTATAAAAAAATACGTAGTAGACAAATCATATAAGCCTATTGATATAAAACTATCAGAACAGAGATTAGAGGAAATAATAAGAAAAAGATAGTAGTATTAAATAGTAATTTTTGGAAATTAATTATAACCACTTTAAAGAAACGTTTGTTCGTGTTAAAATGTTAATTGGAAGTGGTTTTATTATGGAAAAAATATATTTGTGTATCGATTTAAAAACATTTTATGCATCAGTTGAATGTGTAGAAAGAGGTCTTGATCCATTTAAAACAGATTTAGTTGTAGCTGACATAAAAAGAAATAAAGGCGCAATATGCTTAGCTATTTCACCAAAAATGAAAAATAGAGGTATTAAAAATAGATGTAGAATATATGAAATACCTAAAAATGTTAAACCTATTATTGCAAAACCTAGAATGAAAAAGTATATGGAATATTCTGCAAAAATTTACAAAATATATTTAAAATATGTATCTAAAGATGACATTCATGTCTATTCAATTGATGAAGCATTTCTAGATGTTACATCTTATTTAAAAATGTACAAAATGAATAGCTATACTTTAGCTAAAACTATAATTACTGATATATTTAAAACTACAGGTATAACTGCAACATGTGGAATAGGTACGAATTTATATCTAGCTAAAATAGCTTTGGATATAATAGCTAAAAAAAGTAAAATAAATATAGGATATTTAACTATTGATAAATATAAAGAATTATTATGGCATCACACACCACTAACTGATTTTTGGCAAATAGGAATTGGTATAGAAAATAGGCTTAAAAAACTTCATATTAAAGATATGTATGATATTGCACATTTCGATGAGAAAAAGTTATATAAAGAGTTTGGTATAAATGCTAAGTTATTAATAGATCATTCTAAAGGTATAGAACCATGTACTATAAAAGAAATAAAGGAATATAAACCTAAGAATAGAAGTTTATCTAATAGTCAAATATTATCTAAAGATTATAATTATAAAAGTGTAAGAAATATAATTATAGAAATGATTGATAATATAATATTAGATGTTATAAAAAATAATTTATTTGTTACTAGTGTAGGTATATATATTGGTTATTCTAATAATATTATTCCTAATCTAGGTTTTAATATAAAATTAGATGATATAACTGATAGTTATACAAAAATATTAAATAACGTATTAACTGAATATGATTATAGAATAAATATTAATATTCCTATTAGAAAAGTAGGAATAAGTTTAAATGTTATTAAAAAAGAATATGAACAACTAAATATTTTTAATTATAATAATAATGATAATGAAGTAACATTAGAAAAAACTTTAAATGTAATAAAAGATAAATATGGTAAAAACTCTATTTTAAGAGGAGTAAGTTATTTAGATGATTCAAACCAAGTAAATAGAAATAAATTAATAGGTGGTCATAATGCAATCTGATAATATAGATAGAGCAAAACAATTTCTATCTTTTGATGCCTTAAAAGGTTTTAGAGAATATTTAAAGTTAGAAGAAGAAATATTAGATAATAATATAAATTTTGTTTTAAATAATTTAAAAAAAGGAGATATTATTACAATAGAATATTATTATAATTTAGAATATATTAAAACGAAAGATATGTTCATAAAAATAGATATTGTAAATAAAATATTATATTTAAAATCAAGTAAAATAAATATTGATGATATCATTTCAATTCATAAATAAATTGTTATTACATATAATTTAATATCCTATCTAGCTTTTTAAAAAATAATTATGAAACCGGAAGAATTAAAAAGCAAGTTCCCGTTTAATGAGATAAAAAGTGTGTAAATGAATAAGTTCCCATAAAATGAGAAAA
>CANQLF010000017.1 GCA_947624635.1 uncultured Bacilli bacterium
AATATTGTGGCAATAAATAGTGAAATTAGACATTATAAAGGTAAAGAAACTAGTTTATTAGATAAAAAAGTTAAACTTTTAATTAAAGAATATAAAAAAGATAATAATTAATTTAATTGTTCATAATATAATAATGTATAAAAATGTTGTGTTTTAAATATAAATATGTTATAATCTTAAATGTTTTAAAAAGAAGTGATCCGCTGTTTCCATTAAAATAAGATCATTTTAATAGAAAAGGAGTGACTAGACCATGAATTTAGTAGATAAGATTACTAAAAAACAAATGAATCCTAACATACCTGAATTCAGAGTTGGTGACACTGTTAGAGTAGATGTTAAAATCATCGAAGGTAAACGTGAAAGAATTCAAGCTTTCGAAGGTGTCGTAGTATCTCGTAAAGGTGGGGGAATCAGTGAAACATTTACTGTAAGAAAAAAATCTGCTGGTGTAGGAGTTGAAAGAATATTCCCAATTCATTCACCAAAAATAGATAAAATTACAGTAGTAAGAAAAGGTAAAGTAAGACGTGCTAAGTTGAACTTTATGAAGAGTATTGTAGGTCAATACAGAATTAAAGAAAGAAATTAAGATTATAAGACAAATTTATATTTGTCTTATTTTCATTGGAGGATAGATTATGAAAATATTTAAAGAATTAATTCCCTATATATGTGTTATTATATTTGTAATATTACTTAGAACATTTATTATTACACCAATACAAGTAGATGGTGAAAGTATGGTTCCTACGTTGCAAAATAACGAACTTATGCTTTTAAATAAAATAACATATAAATTTAATAAAATTAAAAGATTCGATATAGTAGTGGTTGAACATCATACTTCTGATCCAATAATTAAAAGGGTGATTGGACTTCCTGGAGAAACGGTTGAATATAAAAATAATAAATTATACATAAATGGTAAATATGTTAAAGAAAATTTCAAAAGAAATGGAAAAACCGATGATTATCATATCTCAAAAACAGGATACGATGTAATACCTAAAGATAAATATTTTGTTGTAGGAGATAATAGAATTAATTCATCTGATAGTAGAATAATAGGATTAATTGACAAAAAAGAAATAAGTGGTAAGGCAAACTTTGTAATTTTTCCATTTAATAAATTTGGATTTGCAAAATAGAAGAGATTTTTTCTCTTCTATTTTAAATATTTATCTCTAGCTTCTACATATAAGGTTTCTATTTTATTATAAGTTAAAGGCCTTACTTGTGTTTTTATTTCATTTAATATAGGTCTAGGATTACCATGTACAAATGTCCTCCATTTTGTTTTAATAGTACTAAAAATCAAATTAGTTTCATCTTCAGTAAGTTCTACACCCTTTGAAAAAGCAAAATCTTTAATTTCATCTGTAGTAAGTCTTTTTACATATTCGTTAATTAAATAATCATACATATTCTTCACCATTTAATTTATATGGAAGTTTTAATAAATTATGTTTAAAATATTATTAATTTTTGTTATAAAAATAAATTATAAAACCAAAATAATTAAGAGTGTGATATATATGACAAATAATAAAAAATTCAATATATATATATTTATGTCAATGTTTGCTAAGTGTATGATTGAAATATTTATACCGATTATTTTATATAATAAAGGATATAACCTAAAAGAAGTATTTATTTATATGGGAATTCAATATATACTAACTGCAATAATAACATATTTTATACCTAAAATGAATTCTATTTTTAAATATAAGGGACTAATAATAATTAATACAATATTTTTTGTTATTACATATATTTTCATATTTTATATGAATAATACAATTTATAATTTATTCTTTTTATCGCTTTTTTATACACTTCATACATCGATATATTGGATATTAAGACATATATATATTATAGGTCTATATCCTATTAATAATTTATCTAATAATGTAGGAAATATTTTAATATTTACTGAACTATCTATATTATTTTCATCATATATTGGTGCTTTAATACTTGATAATTATAGTAAAATTATACTTATTGTTATCTCTTCAATCTTACTTTTGATAAGTAATATATTTTTACTTAAAATAGATATTCCACAAAAAGAAAGTAAAATAAATTTAAATATAATAAGAGATATACCAAAAAGAAATATATTATTTTTTATATTAGAACAATTTAAAGTAATTGCTTTATTTATATTTCCATTATATTTTTCAATATATCTAAAAGTTAATTATAGTTTTATTGGAATATTTAATGTATTAATAAGCATATCAAGTATAATATTTATATTTGCTTTTTCTAGATTAATGAATAAAAAGAAAAAATCATATATGTTTATAACCGCACTAATATACTCAATACTATGGATTTTAAAAATAAATATTAAAATTAAAATAGCTATTTTAATAATTGCTTTATTAGAAGGAATAATATCTAAATTATATCAGACATCTGTCACTAGATTTTTGTATGCTTTAGGGAAAAAATATGAAACATTAGATTATGTAACTGCAATTGAAATATTATTTAATATAGTAAGATTTATAATTATTTTAATCTCAACTTTATTTATTAGTGATTTAAAAATATTATTATATATTTGTACATTTGGATTATTTTTAACAGGTATTGTAAAATTTAATGATTTAAATAATTGATAAAATAAATTTTAAAATTTATAATTATTAAGAATTGAAGAATTAATATATAAATGCTATACTTAATATGGTGATGATAATGTTTAGAAAAGATAATAATAAACTTGATATGCCTAAGGTTAATGAATCGGTTAATTTACTTAGTAAGATATTAAAAATAAGTTATATCTTAATAATAGTAGTTGGAGTTTATGCTTTAACACTTATATTTAAAGAATGGGGAATATTTAGTTTCTTTAAAACAGTATTAAAAGTTTTAACACCATTTTTCTTTGGTTTTGTTCTTGCTTGGTTATTTAATCCAATAGTTACATGGCTCAACAAAAAGAAAGTTCATAGAGTATTTGGATCATTAATTGTGTATGTAGTATTTATAGGAATTTTATATTTACTTGTTTCTGCTATTTTTCCACTTATGATAGATCAAGTTAACGATTTTGCTAAAGCAATACCAAATATAGTAAAAGGTATAACAGATTTTATAAATAATTTCTTTAGAAATTTATCCAGTGAATCATTAAATTTTGATGGTATTAAAGCTGAAATATTTAGTTTTATAAATAATTATGGCAAAAATCTAGCAAGTAATTTACCAATAAGAATAGTAAACATATTATCAGGTTTATTTAGTGGATTAGGTACATTTGTATTGAGTCTAATAATAGGATTTTATATGCTACTTAATTTCGATAATGTCAGTAGTACAATGATTAATTTCTTACCTAAAAAAATAAGAAAAACAGCAAGGGAATTACTAACAAAAATAAATGATACATTACTAGGATATGTACAGGGAACTTTCTTTGTAGCATTCACAATATTTCTAACTAGTTACATAGGATTTTTACTTCTTGGAGTTGAAGCGCCACTTTTATTTGCATCATTTTGCGGAATAACAGATATTATTCCATATGTTGGTCCATTTATAGGTGGAACACCAGTTGCGCTAGTATCACTTACTCAAAATACTACTTTAGGTATTTTAGTAATAATTTATATGTGTGGAATACAATGGCTTGAAAGCTTAATATTACAACCTATAATAATGAGTAAAGCAATGAAACTACATCCTGTAACCATACTTATTGGATTACTTCTATTTGGACATTTCTTTGGTATAATAGGAATGATAGTTGCAACACCAATTATTGCTACATTTAAAACAATATTTATATTTTTTAATGAAAAATATAACTTAACCAAATGGACTAATGAATAATTTATAAAAAGGTATTAATTGTATACCTTTTTTCTTTATAATTCGGTATAATGAATTTAAAGTTGGTGAGATAAGTGAATAATAAAAGATTATTATCTAATTTAAAAAAAATACAAAATGATCCATCGTATATTAATAATTTAACTGAAGAAGAATTAAATGAAGTTTATTTTGTTTTACTACCAACTAATAATCAAGTAAGTAATAGTTCAAATACTAATCAAAAAGAAAGAAAATTTGTAAAAACAAATCAATATTATAGTGGAGAAGAAAATAGAACTAATAATAATTTTATATTAAACGAGAAAAAATCAAATCAAAGAAAAATAGATGGGTTTGGAGTTTTAATTGCTTTTTCAATAGTAGTTTTAATTTGTTCAATAGTCTTTATGTTATATATAATAAATAATTAAGAATGGGTGGTTTTATGAAACTAAATGTTTTACCTGCAGATTCATATATAGTAGTAAATAAAACAATTCTATCTGATACTGATAGAAAAATTTTAACAATGCTATATCAACCTATAATTGGACAACTTCCAATAAGTTTATATTTCTCATTATGGAGTGATTTGGATAAATTAGAAATTATGAGTACTGAACTAACTCATCACCATCTAATGAGTACTATGAAATTAAACTTAAACGATATAATAAAAGCAAGAGAACAACTTGAAGCAGTCGGATTATTAAAAACCTATGTAAAAGAAGAGGATAGTATAAATAATTTTATTTATGAAATATATTCACCACTAACTGCTGATGAATTTTTAAATCACCCAATTTTAAATATTGTTTTATATAATAACATAGGGAAAAAAGAATACGATAAAATAGTAAAATATTTTAAAATTCCTAAAATCAATCTTAAAGATTTTAAAGATATAACTGCTTCATTTACTGAAGTTTTTGGTATAACTAAAAATAGTTCTTTTGAACAAATTACAGATATAAAAAAGAAAAATCATAATAAATTAGATATAAAAAAAGATATTGATTTTTCACTATTATTTTCAGCATTACCAAAAAGTGTAGTTAATAAAAATACTTTTACTGATGATATTAAAGAATTGATAACAAACCTATCTTTTATATATGATTTAGATATATTAGAATTAGAAAATATAGTAAGAAGTTCTATGAATGAAAAAGGTATTATTAGTAAAGTTCAACTTAGAAAAAATGCACGAAACTATTATCAATTTGAAAATAATTCAGAATTACCAAATCTAATATATAAATCACAACCATCATATCTTACTACTGAATTAACTGGTGTGTCAAAAAGAGAAAAAATTATCCATTCTTTTGAAACTTTAACACCATATCAATTTTTAAAAGGTAAACAAAATAATGCAGAACCTACAACTAGAGATTTGAAATTATTAGAAAGATTATTAGTCGATTATGAACTTACACCTGGAGTTGTAAACGTTTTAATAGATTATATTCTTAAAATAAACAATGAAAAATTAAATAAATCGTATGTTGAAACTATTGCAGGACAATGGAAAAGATTAAATATTAGAACAGTAGAAGAAGCATTGGATATTGCCCAAAAAGAACATAATAAATATAAAAAGAAAAAAGAAGGAAAATTTGCAATTAAAAATGAAGCAGATACTCCTGATTGGTTTGATAAAAAAATTGAAAAAAATGAAACAACGGATGTTGAAAGAGAATCTATGGAAGATTTATTAAAGGAATTTAGGTGATATAATGCACAGTGTAGAAGAAGATATAAAAAAATTGAAAATTAATGATCTAGATGCTAAGTTGAAAGAAGCATATATAAAATCTTTAAAAGATGATAACTTTAAAAAGTTGGTTTCTAGATTGAATGTACCTGAAGATAAATTAATTAAATATACTTCAAAATTAAATAAAACAGTCGATGATTTAAAAAATTGTAAAAATTGTAAAGGATTAGTTGAATGTAAAAATGAAATAACGGGTTTTATATATTATCCTGAAGTTTTAGATAATAAATTAATTTTTTCTCATATAGCCTGTAAATATCAAAAGAAATTATTAAAAGAAACTAAACATTATGATAATATCTATTCTTTTGATGAACCAAAAGAAATATTGGAAGCAAAAATGAAAGATATATACATAGATGATAAAAATAGAATAGAAGTTATTAAATGGTTAAAAGCATTTATAACAAATTATGATAAAAATAAAAAACAAAAAGGATTATATCTACATGGAAGTTTTGGTGGCGGTAAAACATATATGATTACTGCATGTCTTAATGAACTAGCAAAAAGAGGAGTAGATATTGCGATAGTTTATTGGCCAGAACTTTTAAGAAAATTAAAAACCACATTTAATGCTGAAGATAATTCTTTTGATAATATGTTTGATAATATCAAAGAAGTTTCTTTATTACTTATAGATGATATAGGAGCTGAAAATACAACTCCTTGGGGTAGAGATGAAATATTAGGACCAATTCTTCAATATAGAATGTTATCTCACTATCCAACATTTTTTACCTCTAATTTATCATTAGAACAATTAGAAAAACATTTTAGTATAACTACTAATAATGTAGATAAGGTTAAATCAAGAAGAATAATAGAAAGAATAAAAGAGTTATCTGAAGAAATTGAAATGGTAACAGATAATAAAAGAAATTATAAATAGCTTTACGTAAAGTTATAAGAAAATTGTGGAAAACTCTTGATTTTCTGGGGGGGAGAACACTTAATATAGCAAACAAGTTATAGATATTGTAAATGCCTTATAATACAAGGGATTTATCAAAGTTATAGTGTTCTTATAAATTATCAAATTATTTAAAAAATTGTAAAATCAGTATAATTAATCTTAAAGATCTTCAAAAACGAGGATCTTTTTTTATTGTCATAAAAAAATAAAGGGGGTTGATAAAATGACAAATAAAATAATAACTGTTGGAAGTTTCTTTTCTGGAATAGGTAGTCCGGAAAAAGCTCTAGAAAGATTAAAAAGTGAAGGATTTATAAAAGATTGTGTTATAAAATTTTTCTCAGAAATAGATAAAAATGCAATTAAAAGTTATTGTGCAATTCATAATATAGATAAAAAATTAAATTTAGGTAATATTGTTGATATAAAGGGAGAAAATTTACCATATTGCGATATTTGGATAGGAGGATTCCCATGTCAAGACATATCTAGTGCAGGAAAAATGAAGGGGTTCGATATTATAAATTCAACAAGATCTAGCTTAGGATGGGAAATGATTAGATTACTTGGAGAAGTTAAAATTAAACCAAAATATATAATATTTGAAAATGTAAAAAATATTACAAGTAAAAGATTTAAGAATACACTAAACTTATTTAAAAAAGATTTAATTGATTTAGGTTATACTTTATATTATAAAGTATTAAATGCTACTGATTATGAAATACCTCAGACTAGAGAGAGGTATTTTTTAGTTGCTATATTGGATAAAAACCATAAATTTGAATTTCCAAAACCAATAAATAATAATTTAAGAATGAATGACTTTTTAGATAAGAAAGTAGACGAAAAATATTATTTAACAAATAAAGAAATAAAAATGATTAATAATAAATTATTTTTTAAAAATAAAAATTCTGATGATATAAGATATGAAGTAGATTTGGATAAATATAAAAGAGGTGGAATATGTGGTACAGATAATTGTTGTAAATTTCATCAATCTTCAAGATTATTTTCAGAATTAGGATATGCTCCAACACTTATGGCAAATAATACAGCTTATAACTGTAAAATTGTAGTGAATGAGGAAAAATAATTATGAGAATTAGAAAAATTACATCTATGGAAGCATGGAGATTGATGGGATTTGATGATGAAGATTATTTAAAAGCTAGTAAAGTATGCTGTGAAACCTCTTTATATCATCAGGCAGGTAATTCAATAGTTGTCTCTGTAATATATAATATATTAAAAGAATTATTTAAATGATAATTTTATTTAGACTATTTCAATATTATTTAGTATAATGGAAATGAAAACAAATTCAATTTGAATTAGTAAGATAAATAGTAATTTGTAGAAAGAATTGGAAAAATGATAATATGACTAATGAAAGAAAAAATGTTTTAATGCAATGATAATAGATAGTAAAAGATATACCTAAAACACAAGTTGGTGAATATGAAAAGCAACAAAATATATTTAAAGAAAATAAAAAATATGTTATAATTTTGTATAGTAATTATTACTATTATTTGGAGGTATTTTTATGTATTGTGATGAATGTGGTTTTAAAAATAAAGAAACTGCAAAGTTTTGTAAAAATTGTGGGGCAAGTTTAGAGGAAGAACAAGAGCAATTAACTAGGAAGAAAGATGTTGAAAAAGTATTAGAGGAAGATTTTGATAATTCACAAGATGAAATGAAATTGAATAAAAAGCAATTATTAGAATATCTTAATATGGCAAAAGAATTAGAAATAAATAAATTAGGATTGGAAAATACAATAAATGATTTGCATAGCTTAGACAAAAAAGAATATGTAAGAATAGTTAAACCGATTCAAAAAAAACAAAAACCAAGAAAAGAATTTCAATTATCTGATGTAGTTGATGATAGATTTGATTGGGTTGTAATTAGAAATTTTTTTCTAGTATTTTTATTTATTATAATGACAGTTTTGATTTATCATTATAAATTCAATGTTAAATGGGAAGATGTACTTGCCAATATATTATTTGTTATAGGAGCATTATTTGATGATAATTTTTGGGTTTCAATGTTTATATCAGCAGGTATATGTGTTGCAGTATTTATAATTATCACTTTACTAATTTTCATTAGAGGTAATATTAAATATAAAAAAGATATGCACAATTATAAAAAAGAAAGTAATACTATTGATAAAGAAAATGATAAACAACTAGCTATTTATAAAGGTCAAAAAAATATTATAGATGGAAGAATAGTTAATGTTAATAAAGATTTAGAAGATACTGAAAAAGCATTAAAAAAATATTATGATGTAGATGTTATTTATCCAAAATATCGTAACTTAATAGCAATCACAACATTTATTGAATATTTAGAATCAGGAAGATGTAAATCTCTTTATGGTTATACAGGCTGTTATAATGTATATGAGCAAGAATTAAGACAAAATACTATTATTGGTAAATTAGATCAAGTATTAGTAAAATTAGATGAAATAAAAAAAGCTCAATATGCAACATTTATGGCAATTCAAATGAGTAATGCTATTCAAAGTGCTTTTGTAAATACTTGTAATGACATGTTGAATGAACAAAAAAGAGCAAATGCAACTTTAGAAGCTCAAGCACAGGATACTAAAATTATTAAGAGAAATAATGAAATTATATCTACTATTTCAACATTAAATTATATTAAACACAATTAAAAGGAGGTATTTTGATATGAAAAAAGGTGTTTTAAGTATATTATTTATAGGAGGTTTAACAATATGTTTAACAGGTTGTGGGTCAAAATCTAATAAACCAAGCACAAATAATGTTGTTTCAGATTTAAATAATTTGATGTCTGAATGTGTTTCACAAAATGATATTGCTAATTGCAAAAGAAATGATAAATTTCAAACTTATCTTGATACATACTCTAGTTACAGTTTATTAAATGCTTCAGATAATGAATTTACAACTAAGCCACAAGAACCTAAAAGTTTATTTTCTTATGGTGCATCAACAGGTGGAATGTGTGGATATAATAATATTCTAATTTATAGTGAAGATGGTGATAGCTACTATTCTGTTTCTATGAGTTGTGAAAAAGTTGATTCAGTTCCTAATTTTGAAAATGCAACTGAATTAAAATAAAATTTTAGAAAGGATTAAAAGTATGAAAAAGAAAATTATAAGTGTATTATTTATTGGAATTTTGGTTATAGGATTAACAACAGGTTGTGGTAAAACAGAAAGTGGCAAAAATATCGGTGATAGTCTTAATCAATTAATGGATAGTTTAGAAAAAGAATCTGATAACTTTCACGTAAGTACAATACAAGAATATTTAGAAAAAAATAGTGATTATAGACTTCTTGATGGGCAAAACAATGAATTTACAGAAAAACCAAGTAGTACAAAAAATCAATATACTGTTGTACAACAACGTGAACAATTAATTAATACTAGCAGTACCTATGTACTTATATATAATGTTAAAACTGATAAATATTATAGTATCCCTGTTGGTGCTGTTGGTTATAAGCCTTATTTTAATGAAGCAACCGAATTAAAATAATAAAAGAAAAAAATAACAGGATATGAAATGAGGTTATCATGAAAATGATAATGTTTAGGAGTGTGAAATAATGGGAACAATAGGAATGTTTATCTTTTTATTGATAATAGGTTTTATTTCAGCAGGAATTGGCTTTTTTGTTTATTATATTTTATTAGAAATGGCTCATATTTCGGGATACGCTTTAGCTTTAACAGTTATGCTAGTATCTTTAATGGAATTAGGTAGATTTATTATGTATATTTTTACGGATCAAAATATTGAAATAAATCCTAAAGCTATTTTTGCTAAAATTAAATCTTTGTTTAGGAAAAATAAAGAGCCTAAAAATAATGATGGATTAAATAATGTAATTAATAAAGAACGTAAAGAACGTAATAAATCTATTATAATAGTAGAATGTCTTATAATTATAGCATTTGTAGTTTATTCTTTAATTAAATTACCACATGGAATCTTATTGAACTTTACTTATAATGGTTGGATATGTCGTATTCTTTCTGGAATATATATTCCTTTACTAGTTATTAATATTATTAATACTACAAGAGAAGATGGCTTTAGCGACTGTTTTATGTTTTGGTTTGTTGAATTTTTACTCGGTATTGTTCTTGCTACAACATTTGTCTTTGCAGCTGATACCAGTTTCAAAGATAGTCCTCAGGCTAAAAATACTTTGACATCTTGGTTTATTTATGATGATGATTCTTATGATGAAATTAGAAGCAAAGAAAAAATTACAGATAATTTTGAATTTTTAAAAACAAATTATCTTAATACTTTAGCAGAATTATCTAAAACTTATAATATTAGTGAAGAAAATGATTATAGTAAATTAAAAGAAGAGTTATTAACTAAAGTTAAATTAGAAAGCTATGGCTTTAAAATGACTGATCATAAATGGATTGATAATGATAGTGCCATTTTATATATTGTTGATCGAAAAACAAATAAATATAATTTTTACAAACTAAATGTTCGTGCTAATTCATTTGAAAAATCAAATAGGGAAGAATGGAATGAGTCAAAGAAAGAATAATAAAATATAATCAGAAAGGATTAGAAGTATGAAAAGAATTTTAAGTCTATTACTTATTGGAATTTTAGTTATAGGATTAACAACAGGTTGTGGGAATAATAAAAAAGAAAAAAGTGAAAATTCAAATAGTGAAGAAAGTGTTAAAAATAATTACACTCAAACTATAATTGATTCTGCTAGTGATTACTATGGAAAAGTAGTTAAAAATTATAAAGTTGAGGGTTTAAGTGAAGATTATGAATGGAAAATATTTTATGCTGATGATAATAATATCTATTTAATTTCTGCAGATTATATTAATTTAGATGATATTCCAAGTAAAAATGGGAACAATGTATATCATGAATCTGAAACAAATTATAGATTTTCGTTCTATTATGATGAAAATTTATTAAAACAATATAGTGGCTCTGATTCTATTTCAGAAGATGTTAAATATTTGATGAATGATTATTTTAAATATTTAAAAGAAAATAATACCACAGGCTCAACAAATAGTTTAAAATTTGTATCATATTTATTAGATACAAGTATTTGGAATAAATTTGTTAATACTGATTATGCCGATTTTGCTATCGGTGGTCCTACTATGAAAATGGTAATTGACTCTTATAATCAAAAATATAATACATCTTATAAGTATAAAGTTGGCTCATCAGGCAATTATGCAGTAAATGATGGAAAAGATGAAAGTTTTAGATCACATTATTATGATTACTTTAATAAAAATGATTCTTTATATGTAATTACAAGTAGGGATAAAGCAACTGGTACTATTATTGTTGCGCAAGGTGATGATAATACTGTTTTTGAGATCGATACCGCTGGAGGCATTGACGTTTCTTCATATTGTAAGCATTGCAATGGAGCTAGACCAATTGTAAGATTAAAAAAGGATATAAAATTGCAAAGAAATAGTGATGATACTTATTCTATAATTAATAGTCAAGAAAACGTAAGTGAAAGTACAAGTGCTACTGAATTAAATGTTGGTACATATCAAGCGAAAGAAACAGATGGGCAATATGTTATTCAAATAAAAGAAAATAACAAATGTCATTTTCAAGCACAAAGTCCGTTTTTGAATATAAATTCTGATGGGACATATACATTAGACAATAATATTATTATATTTAAATTAAATTCAGGAGAAACAATTAATTGTGATCTTAAAGATGGTCAAATATTTTGGGGTGAACAAAATATGACATTTTATAAAAATTAGAAAGGGTAGAAATTATGAAAAAGAAAATTTTAACTTTAATATTTATTAGCATTTTAGTTGTAGGATTAACTGGTTGTGGAAAAGAAGCTCAAAAGGAATATTCAGACGCTATAAAGAAGGAGCGTTCTAGTACAATTCTTTTATTAGGAGATCATAATATAGGAGAATACCTTGATTATGTATTGGAAGATAGTAAGTGGACAGAAGACGATTCTTTTTCTGGAGAAGTTGGAGACGGTGCAGTTATAGTTAAAGGAAAAGATAAAAAAACTGGAAGTTCTGTAGAAATAGTTTTAGTTAAAAATGTAACTCAAG